>JBFWYF010000273.1:0-8547 GCA_050186685.1 Pirellulaceae bacterium | reverse complement strand
GATGTCCAGCTCATACTGCCACGGGCTCTCCACCGTCGACCAGGGACTGGTACCCGCGGGCAACGTCCAAAGGCGCCGAGTTGCATCGACCGGTGCCAGGGCGAGAACGTCGGCCGCGTCCTCGGATTTGCATCGGACGGCGACGCGCTGCAAAGCCTTGTCGTTCAGGCAGTCGACCTGCAGATCTACGCGGGAACCGGGCAGTGCCGCCGTTTGATGCGAAGTGGAAGGTTCGCTCGGCCCCGCCCCGGTATAGCCCGGCGGTGTGACCGTCACGGAAACCTCGACCACCGGCAATTCGACGAGCTGTACTCGGGCGGGTTCCGTGCGGGCGTCGCCACAAACCAGGCGGTAGTCGAACGGTTCCAGCAGCCGAGGCCACTCCGCGCTGAACCAGCCCGGCTGGTCGGGCACGGGTTGCAGCGCGAGAATCTGGGCTCGTCCCGTCTCGAGTGCCTGGCAATCCACGTGTCCCCCGGTGAACGGTTGACCGGTCGCACGCACGAGAAACCGCACGTGCTGGTTTCGTCCACAGCGGCTATCTCGCGGCCGCAGGTCAGCCTGGGAATCGCGAAACACCGTCGCTCCGTTGACGACCACCTCGTCAATCGTCGTGGCCGTCGGGTACGACCGGTTCGACAGGAACATCCGTTCGCCAAAGATGCGGACGTGACGCGGAAATCCCAGCGCGACGCACAGCAACCCCACGGAAACCATCGCCAGTTGTCCGGCATGCCGGCGCACCGGGCGCCACTCTAGTCCCCGCTGGAAATCCAGTCGTGGGGCGAGCTCGCGCGCGTGGTCCATGACCGCCCTTTTGAGGGCCACGGATTCTCCAGGCACGTTCTCTACCGCCGCAAATTGCAAGGCCGCCACCAGATCGTTATTCAGATGATGTTCGCGCTCGACGCGCAGTGCGAGGTCGACGTCGCTGTCGCCCATACCTCGAAAGGGGAGGTACGCTCGCAGAAACACCCAGCCGACACTCGCCGCGGCCAGTGCGAAAAGCACCAACCGCTGCGCCACGCTGCAGCGCAGCCACACATCGCACAGGAACAGCAGGCCCAAGGCCAGCAGCCCGGCCGTCATGACCGACGGCCACAGGACACCCCGTCGAATCCAGCGCAGGCGTCGGCGAAGCGCGGCGAGCTGGCGTTGGATTTCGCGAGTGGAACTCATAGCCCGGATTATTCATCAGCTGCCGGGCGGGTACAACGGTCCAGCGGCAAGGTCCCCTCCGGAACCACCGCGCTGCCAGGCTCGCCCTCGAAAGGATTGTCTCACGCGGAGGCGCAGAGTCGCGGAGAGGCGTCTCGTTCGAACTGTGGCGGGCTGTGAGAAGTGACGGCATGCAACCCCAGGGCCGATGATGATTCGAATTCCTGGGCTACCCCGGGACGGGATTCCAAAAAAGTAGCCGTCAAGATTTTCCAGCGCGAGGTCAGGGCAGGTCCATCCAGCGGCGAACGATCCATTCACCGACCATCAGTCCGACCACGAGCACGAACCAGGCCGGCGTCGACCACAAGACCACGTCTCGCGTCACTCGCTCGGGGAACGGGCTGGCCCGCACATCTCCGGCAAGTTGGTCCAATTCCCCGAGCTCATAGGCCCGGCCGCCCGTGCGACTCGCCAGCTCCCGCTGCAGCGCGAGGTCGCGCGTCGCCCGCCGCCGTTCAGCCGAGGAGTCTTCGACGTGGAACCGCCGTTCCTCGACGCGCCGGCTGACCGGATCCGGCACGCGGACGACATACTCGCCGGGCTCGTAGACCGGGAACCGGGTTTCAAAGAACCCACTGCGGATCATCGGAACGGGAAGTTGCACAGGCTGTCGAGGTTGGCCATCACGGCCGGGTGGAATCAGTTCCGCCGGCAATGCTCCGCTTCCTTGGTCGGCTGCGAGCGGTTCGTAGTTCGCATCATAGGCCTCTACCGTCAGTGCCACCTCGTCCTCGACCCGGTACACCTGGCGGTCCACACGAGGCACGAAACGCTTCGCATCGCCCAGCGCATGGCTCATCCCCAGCCGGTAGATGAGTTGCGACCAGTAACGGCGATAATACTGCTCGCCGAACTTCCTTCGCAGCCGCCACATCTCGTTGAAGGCCAGGTAGACGACCTCCCCTTGACCGAACCGGCGGATAGCGACGATGGGCTGCGGCGTCTGGCCGTCGTGGCATTTGTCGGTTGGGTGCTGAGCGAGTACCACGGCCTGCTCGTGCAGTGCCGCCACGGGCTGGTACCAGGGGACAGTTCCCAGATTCCCCCAGGCCTTCGCGTCTGCCGCGGGTTCATCGGCCAGCCGCATGAACGAGTACGGCTCCGCGGCAGCGGTGCGGCTCAACGCAAATGGTCTTTCATCGCGAATCGGTCGATCGGGGTCCACGACGACGGGCAACATGTCGGCGAGGGACGTGCTCGCCAGTTCGCGCAGGCCAAAGCGGGGGCCCGCGAGCACGACCAGCCCGCCACCGTGGCGCCCTACGTACTCGCGAACATTCTCGCAGAACCGCTCCGTCAAGGCGGCGGCCGGCACATCACCGAGGAAAATGACGTCGTGTGCGAAGAATTCGGATCGGGCGGAGGTCAGTCCGTCGACAAACAACGGGTTCGCCTGGCGCACGCGCGGATCCGAAGACGCCAGATAGGTGCGGAAACCATCGAAGCCCACGAGCGGGTCGCGCTGAAAAACTTCCTTGATGAATCGCCATTCCCATTCCGGCTCATACGCGACATACAGCACCCGCAAGAAGTCGTCGATCACCTGCACCTGGCGGGAGGCCCTGTTATTGTCTGTGACCGTTTCGGCCGCGAGTGCCTCCGCGGCGGCCGTAAACTCCCAGCGGCCGGCGGTATGGGGTGTGAACGCCACCTCGAACGATCCCTGGACCGCGTCGAGCACCCGGGGGAGCTGGGCAACTTCGACATCGGCGCTTTCATCCTGAGATGTCGGGCCGTCGCGCCGGTGCGCGGTCACGCGGAAGCTAACCGACTGCCCGGTCAGACCAGACTGCCGCCACCGCACCACCAGCGTCGTCCGCTCGGCCTTTTTCATCGTCACGTCGGTGAGAAGTTCCACGGCCAGATCGGTCGCTTCGACTGCGCCCAAGCCGACCGTGTAGATGGGAACTCCCAGCTCCGAGGCCACCGACGGGGGTTGATCGGCCAGCGGCGGCGGTCCGGCATTGTGGGCGAAATCGCTGAACACGATCACCGCTGCCAGGTGCGATGCACCCGCCTGTTTCGGCACCTCGCTTAAGGCCGCCCCTAGGGCCGTGACCTGTCCCGTCGTCGTCAATTCTTCGGCCCAAGCCCGTCGCGCGATCGCATCGTCGTCCGAATTGTCCGGCAGGCGCCGCAAATGGCTGGTCGTCCGGCCGTCAAAGACAAACGCGGCCAGCCGGGCACCTGTCCGGCGGGCGAGTTCGTCCAGCGCGCCGTCCGACTCGCTCGCCAGGAGTGCCCGAAGATAGTCGTGCCGCGTACGCAAACGTGTGGCCTCGGTACTAGCCGGCCGGCCCACGGCGCGATGGTTGTCTCCGCGCGCGTCGCGCGTCCAGTCGTCTTCCATCGCCATGCTGTCCGTGCCGTCCAGCAGCAGATAGATCACGGGCGGCTCCTGTCTCGTCTGGGTCAGCCGCAGGACCGGCCCGGCCAATGTCGCCACCAGGCATGCCAGCAACAGGCCCCGAACGAGCCCCAGGACTGTGCGGCTACGCCGACTGCCCCGGTGCTGCAAATTCAGGTAATACAACAAGGCAGCCAAAACCAGGCCGAGCACCAGCAGGGCAAACCAGAATCGGTTCCCCTCGACCCAGGGCGCGGCAAACGTCAGCTCGACCCGTTCGAGCGCACCCCGTTCTCCGGTGTCAAACACGCGTGCCAGCCAGGATGGGATGAAGATGTCCATGGATGCCACGCAACCTGCCTGCCGCCTGGCGAACCGTGTGATGGCTTCGCCGTTAAACTGCGTCTACCGAACGAGTACGCCACTGCGGTACCGGCCCGCGATCGGACCGCCCGACCGACGTGCCGTCAACAACGATTCCGTCAGCAACAACAACAAGACGGCCAGTGCGAGCCACCACGTCGCGTCCCAACGGTTCCCTTCCAGGTCCGACGCGTTCAGCGTGCTCGCCGTGCCGCGCAGCCGCCAGCGGTCCTTCCACGGGGCGGCCGCAAGGGCCGGCGAGCCTAGCTGTTTCAGATCGGACTCGGACGCGGCGCCATTCAGTGCCACATCGTATTGCCAGCGCTCGGCCGCCACACGCGTCCCGCCCCCGGCCGCATCGTTTTCGGCCGTCTGAAGCCGATAGAAACCCCGCACGAGGGGACGAGGGATCACGACGCCCAGCTGATTCGGACGCACGTAGCCGGTGTCCAGCGCTTCTGGGATTCCACCGCCGGGGCGCTGCAGCACCACGCGCTGTCCGCGCACGTGGCCTGGAATCGGCACCGCCAGCTGGTCGACCGGCGCATGGTTGCGAATCGACAGCGTCGATTGCAGCAACCCGCGCAACAATCGATCGAACATGACGATCGCATTTGTATTGGGCAGGGTATTCCAAGGGGACAACAAGCCGCTGCTGACGAACCACACACTCCCCTCGCCCACGCGTCGCGATGCGAGAAACGGGGAGCCGGACTCGTCGCCGTAACGGGCCAGCACGCGAGGCCGCAACGTCTCCTGCGCGGTGTCCACCCAGCGGCGACGCTCCTCGGCATCCGACTCCAACCCTGGGAGAGTCCAGGCGATGGCGGATGGGGGCGGCTGCCAATTCAGCCAGGTGGGACCTTTGGCCGCGGCGACGGTAAGGCCTCCGTGTGCGGCTTTGTCTGAGTCGCTCAACTTACGGGCCAACTGCTGCCCGATGCGCGCATCGAGTTCCGCCCTTACTGCGGATTCGTCCTGCACGGTGACCGCGCGAAAGAACAGCGGTTCCTCATACAGCTCCCGCAATGCGCTGTCCGAATTGCCGGCCAGCTGCCAGAACGAAGGTCGGAGAAAAGAGTCGTAATCCAGCCGCAAGGGAGCGAAGTCCGACTCGCCCGGCCGGGAAGCCGCGCCCAGCGGCACGGGACTCAAGGGCAGCGGGAGCACACCATCGCCCTCCCGCCACGCGGCTGCATTCCAGGCCGCCGCGTCGAAATCACCGCCCGCGGCAATCAGGAGCTGCCCCCCCTGGACGACAAAGTCCCTGAGCAAGTCGACTTTGTCCGCCGGCGAGGCTAGTCCAGCCAATACGACCACGCGGGCATCCGCCAGGACGTTTCGATCGAGCTGCTCGAGCCGCACGTGTCGCGGCCCACCACTTCCCAGGGCCCGTCCGGGACGCGACGCGCGATCTGCGCTGCCCGCCTGCGTGATCAGCAACTGCCGGAGATGCCGCGTCTCGCCGAATCGTCCCAGGGCCGGCCGCTCCTGATCGGCACCGTACTGGTCGACGAAGACGATGGGCCAGGCCCCCACAACCGGCACGAGCAGGTACCGCGCGTCGTCCTCCACCAGGCGGTCACCGCTGAGCGTGACCTTCACGGGAACAAAGGTCGGCACGCCGGCCTCCGGGCGAAACGCGGCGAGACTCTGCCGAAAGACCACCTCGCGCACGGTCCCACCCGGTCCCAGCTCGATCGACTGGCTGTCGACCTCGCGCTCGTCAATCGACAACGCGACGCGCACCGCACGGCGTGGCATCGTGCCGTGATGGCGAATTTCGGCCACGATCGTGGTCGGCGCAGTGCCGTCGACAACATCGTCGGCCACTTCAAGGCGGGCCACGCAGCTGTTGTCGGTGCTCTCTCCGGCGACGTCTACGACCGTCAGAGGCGGCAGTTCGCCCGATTCGACTCGGTCAAGCTCCTGCCAGTTCTGTTCCTGCAGGTCGGTGAACAGGACGAGGTGGGCGGCTCGCACGGTGTCCGCTACGGCCAGGCGCCGCCAGGCGGGCAGGCCGTCTCGCACCGACAGACCACGGTCCGCAAGTTCGATCCGGGTAAGCGCGTCGACGGCAGACGCGACGGACTCGAACGGAACGGAATGCGGATCCGGCGGTTCACACGTCGCCACGACGGAGAAAGCGCTGCCGGCCGGCAGTTGTTCGACGAACGCAACGGCCCGGCGTTTGGCCTCGTCCAGCCGCGTTCCCCCCAGGCCGCGCACGCCCATGCTCAGGCTGTTATCGACCAGCAGGACGGCGTGGATCGGGGCGCCGGCCCGCGCGGGATCGCCGGAGACCGCGAAGTACGGGCGGGCGAGGGCCAGCCCGAACAGGGCGACGGCGAGTGTGCGGACCAGCAAGAGCAGCCAGTCGCGCAACCTTAGCACACGTTGCCGTTGCCGCACGGCCTCGGCCAGGAACTGCATCGCCGCCCAGGGAACAACTCGGTACCGGCGGCGATTCAGCAAATGGATCAGCAGCGGGATCGCGGCACACACCGCGCCCGCGGCGGCGAACTGCCAGGCGGCTAAGGCGGGAAACAGATTCATCAGACCTTCACAACCCTAGCCGCTTGAAACTCTCGATCTTCCCCTCTTGCAGAATAGGAAGATACCGATTGGGAATGGCCAGTAGAAAGCACGCGACCGACGTACCGTACAACTCACCGGGACGACCGCCCACTTTGCCACCACCCTGGGCGCCGTTGTCCCGCCACGCACCATGAATGTCAGGCCGCGCAGGATCCTGCAACTGGGAGACGACCAGATAATCGCGCAGCCGCGGGTAGCTGGCTCGCCAGTCGGCTCCGCCGACCTGGTACAGCGCCTGGCCCACGTAATACAGCGTATAGGCATCGAACGGCATGTTCCCGTCCCGCTTGGCAGGCGGCAACTGCTGGATTGCGTTGCCGATGACTTTCATATTTTTCGGGATGCGCCAGTCGTCATACTGGCCAAACTCCTGCAGGCAGACGACACCGGCGGCCGCCATGGCAATCGTGCCGCCCCCGCCTCCCTTGCTGTACGTGAACTGGCCATCGTCGCGGCGCTGCTCGGCTTCCGGCGCCTGCGCCCGCACCTTGGCGGGCGAATAGTGCTCGCGCACGCAACGAATGCTGAGGGCAATTACCTCGGGTGGGACCTGCAACCCGCTGTCCATGGCGCTGCGCAGCGCCTTGGCCTGCATCACGACCAGGCTGAGATCATGGCCGCGCGACTGGCGAGTGGCCCGATAATCCCAGCCGCCATCGTCGCACTGCGTGTTGGCGATTACCTGCAACGCCCGATCCAGAGTCTGCCCCAGCTGGTTGTCAGCTCGCGTGCCGGCCCCGTGGGCCTGGCCCAGCACGAAGGTGGCCAAGCCGTGGTTGTACATGTCGCGCTGCGGGTTGGACGCGTTCAAGAGTCCGGATGGGCGGGCGTGAGCAATGATGTAGTCCAAGGCTCGTTCGACCGTCTTCCCGTATCGTCCACGCCCCGGGCCGTGTCCGGCGGCCATAAACGCCAGCGCACCCATACCGACGAGCCCGAGATCGTTGGAAGTCCAATTCCCTTCCGCCCCTTGATTGGCCGCCAGCCATTCCAGGCCGCTGGCCAGGGCCGCTTCGCTTTCCGACGTGATCTCCCAGTCCCCTTCCGCGCGCACGACGGAACCGAGCGAAAAGACTGCTTGCGCCAGGCAGCAGACGACAACGCCGAACAATGGCCGCGACATGAGGATGGGTGGGAAAGTGCGAACGGGCTGAGGGATTGGGGACTGAGCGAATCAATCGTAATGCGGCCAGCCCCCCGGCGTCGAGAGTGGCCCGCCTCGAGTGACCCTTTGACGGGCGCCCGCCGAAAGCGTACAAAGCACATCGAGCCACGTGCGACATCTGCTGAAAAAGCGGCTCTCGCGAGGGGGAGCCGTGAACCTGGTCAGGCCTTAACCGGAGCAGCCATAAGCGGGGTACTCTTGTGCGAGGGTCGCTTTTTCCGCATGTGCTTGTCGCGCGGCTCATCTGTTGGCACGGTAGCGTCTTCGCTTTTCCGGCTGCGGCGTTGGTACCGTCCGACGACTTCTGGCCTCGGGTTTGGCATCGCGGCTCGCGCAGATCGCCCACGCCCGGAATGGCTGCGTGAGCGAATCGTCGCTGGGTCGCGTGCGAGGTGAAGTGAACATGTCCGCAAGTGAACGACCTGGCGGCAAACCCCGGGAATACGTCGTCGTGGCACGGCGTTACCGCCCGCAGGGGTTCAGCGAGCTGATTGGCCAGGCACAGGTCGTCCAGGCATTGACGACCGCTATCAACTCGCATCGCGTCGGACATGCTTACCTGTTCACGGGAGCGCGCGGTGTCGGTAAGACATCGACAGCACGGATCTTCGCCAAGGCCCTGAATTGCGTGCGGGGGCCGACTCCCACCCCCTGCAATGCATGCGATATCTGCTTGAGCGTGTCGAGCGGCGAAGACATGGATGTGCTGGAAATCGACGGCGCCAGTAACCGCGGAATTGATGAAATCCGGCAGTTGCGGTCGAACGTCGGAATCCGTCCCAGTCGCTCGCGGTTCAAAATCTATATCATCGACGAAGTCCACATGCTGACCCTGCAGGCGTTCAACGCGCTG
>JBFWYF010000272.1:0-8577 GCA_050186685.1 Pirellulaceae bacterium | reverse complement strand
GTCTTGGCGAGGCCAGGCATGCCCTGCAGCATGCAATGTCCCCGACACAGCAACCCGATCAATAGCTGGTCCGAAACCTCATCCATACCGACAATTACACCGGCCAACTGCTCGCGCAGCAGCGTGTACTGTTCATACAGTCGGTCGATGGCGGCTGCGACATCCTGCTCGGACAAGGACCGTTGCCGTCCGTTTTCGCTGGGTGGAGGTCCTGGTCGATTCGTCACGTCAAGGCGATTCATAGTCTACGTTTCCCTTCGCAAGGCCTCCGCCACACTGATCAATCCGTCGCTGTCCGCGTCCAATTGCTGGAACTGATCCTTCCCGCCGAGAAACTCGCGCGGTGTCAGGTCTCTATCTTCGTTACGATCCATGCGACGGAACCACTCGGGCGGTGTGGCTGTCGGAGCGCCCGAGTTCGCCTCTGGATAGACTGTGCGGACCGTGGCCAGGTGCCGGTGCACCGTGGGACCGACCCCGACCGCGACACGCACCGTCGGCCAGAGTTCGGATTGTGCGATGTGACCATCCTGGTCGCGGTCGAATGCCGCCAATCGCGGGGAAACTTGTCGCAGTTCGCGCGGCGTCAGCCGTCCGTCTTCGTCGGCATCCAGCCAGGGCAGTACGGGATATCCGTCGCGCACCGCTCCAAGCGACACTTGATCCGTGACCGGTGCGCTGGGATCCTGCACTGCGGAAAACTCGAGCCAGGTCTGTCCGATGGGCAGGGTCACCGAAGCGCCCCGCAGTAGCGGCACACCATGTCCCCAGCGCGCATGGATCGCTGCTATGGATAGTCGCGATCTACCCGGCTCGCGTGTATCGAATTGCACATCCACGACGACGTCCGGTTCTT
Organism: Pirellulaceae bacterium; assembly: GCA_050186685.1. Taxonomy (GTDB): domain Bacteria; phylum Planctomycetota; class Planctomycetia; order Pirellulales; family Pirellulaceae; genus CAZFLF01. The sequence continues at coordinate 7,721 of JBFWYF010000272.1, read as the reverse complement.
CGGCGGCCCAGTTCCGCTGCTCGGCCGTGGATACCTTCCCGTCCTCGTCGGCATCCATGCCGGGCACACGACCGCCATAGTAACTTGCCAGGCGCTCTTGCACTCCGACGCGGCCTAGCTGATCGCTGGGCACTGCCAGGGGTAACGACGACACGTTCGGCCGCGAGCCGGGGGCTGAGATTCCACGGCTGGCTTCGAGTAATTCGGTCAACGTCAGGGTTTCGTCGCGATTCGTGTCCCACTCCAGGAGACAGTCCGCCGCGGATAGGATCTCGACCGCCGACAGCCGTTCGTCTCGATCACGGTCGAGAATCCGAAACACCGGCGACACACCGGCCCGCAACGCTTCGAAGTTGTCACCCAACCACAGCACGCCGGGGCCATCCAGCCAGTTCGCCAGGAGCCAATGGCATTCTTCCGTCGTAGGCGTCCGGCCGATGGCCTGAGCATAGCGGCGGAGACGGGCCTCGATCGACGGCTCCAATTGTGGGTCCGCGGCGGGTACCTGGGAGGGCTTGGATGGATCGGGTGCCACTGCCTCGTTCGGCGTGGCACCACCACCGCGTGGCAAGTCCGGGGCGCTCGGCGCCCGAGGCGCGGCGGACGTGGCCGGTTCCGGGTCTCGTGATGCCGGCGAGCTAGCGATCGCGGCGAGCAGCTGCGCGATGCGGGCCTCTCGTACCGCCGTGAACGGCTGGCCGTCGATCCCGATTCGCGCCTCGACGAGGAGCGGGCGATCTGGCAATGCGACAAGGAACCGGATGCGACCTGGACTCGCGGTGGTTTCCGCCATGGACTTCGCCGCGGACGGCCTCGTCTGATACTGAGGCGGCAGAGGCGTGACAGGCTGCTCGTTCCCGTTGTTCGCGGCCGCTGGCACCGCGGCAGGATTCGTCGTCAGCAGCCGGACAGGGACCGGCGATCGGCCCGCGTCCTGGGATTCGGCTGCTGGGGCCACCTGGAGGATCAGCCACGCGGTCACTCCGAATATCGCCGCGCGCCCAGACGAAGCTGCGTGATGGTACATGGGATACGGGGCCATACGTTGGACACTTACGACAGCACCGCTCGAACCGGAGTGCCTTCGGTAATGGGAATCGGACGGCCTAAGTTTGAAGTCTGTGTCGTCGAGGCGGGTACGCCCAGCGCCTCGCACAACGTGGCCAGGACGTCTTCGGCGCCGATCTGTCCGTCTCGGACTTCCATGCCGTCTTCGCTGGTGCGGCCGAACGCCTGCCCCCCCGCGATGCCTCCTCCCGCCAGAACGCACGACCATGCATTCGGAAAATGATCGCGTCCTGCGGATGGGTTGATGTTCGGTGTACGCCCGAACTCACCCATCCAAAGAATGGTTGTCGCGTCGAGCAATCCGCGCTCGTCGAGTTCTTTCATCAGCGCCGACCAGCCCGCATCCAGCACTCCCGATATTTGCCGCACCTGATTGAAGTTGTCGGCGTGCGTATCCCAGCCTGCTCCGCCACTGTTGGTGCCGAGCGACACTTCGACGAAGGGGACGCCACGCTCGATCAATCGCCGCGCCAACAAGCACCCTTGGCCGAACACCGAGTTGCCATAGGCCTCGCGCACTTTTTCCGGCTCCTCATCCAATTGAAAAGCCTGGGCATCCCGGCTGTTCATCATGCTCACGGCCGAACTGTAGACCGTGTGATGCATCCGCGGCGCTCCGGCCGCGTGGGTCGCGAGGAATTCCGATTGCAGACCATTCCACAGGTCCAGGCGCCGAGCCATCCGCGCCGAAGAGATACCCGGGGCCGGCGCGAGGTCTTTCACATGCAGCTGAGGATAGCCATCGGGGCCGTTCGTGGTCGATCCCGGGACATCGGCCGCGGCGACCACCAAGGGTCCGTGACGCGGCCCGAGGAAGCCCGGCCCAAAGGCGTCCTGGTTGAACGCTCGAAATGGTCCAATGCTGATGTAGCCGGGTAAACTCCCGGTTCCTTGCTGCTGCAGCTGGTGAGCGACGGTGGCACCGATCGATGGATACTGAAACGGGCCCAGCGGTTTGTAACCCGTGCGCATCAAGTAAGTCCCGCGACCGTGATCTCCTTCTTTCGTACTGACCCCGCGCAGGACGGCAAGCCGCTGTCCGAATCGAGCGAGGCCGGGCAGGTGCTCGCTGATCTTCAGGCCCGGCGCGGCCGTTTCGATCTCGTGGAACTCGCCCCCGTTCGCGTGTCCGGGTTTCAGATCAAACGTGTCCGTCTGCGAGGGACCGCCGCTCATCCAGAGCAGCACGCAGTGACGCCGCCGCTGTGGATTTGCTTCCATCGCCCGCGCGAAAGCGGGAAACCAGCCGCTGGCGCTGCAGCCAGCGGTACCGGCACAAATGGATTGCAGCAATCTGCGACGGGATATCGGGATGGCCATGTTCAACCCCTTGAGAGGGCCAGGGTGAGGGCGACGCGGTTTTTCGGACAGAGGTTAGTGGTTCATCGTGAATTCAGCACTGTTCAAAACGGCCCACAGGACATCGGCCAGCGGCTCCTGGATCGATGTGCCGGGCTCCCGCGCCTGCAGATAAGGTCGCAGCAGGTTCCATTCGGCCGCCGTCGGCCGGCGTGAAAGGGTCGCGAGATAAATGACTTCGACCCGCTGATCGTCGGTGAAGAAGGGCGCTTCCAGCGACTTGAGCAATCCACTGCCGGCCAGCCCCGTCGCGTCGCTGATCAGGCTCCCATTCATCAACGTCAACGCCTGGGGAATTCCGTTCTGATACTCGGTTGCCTTGCCCGCCACCGTGCGGAACTGCTGCAGGAACTGGTCGCGGCTCGTGTTCTGCAGACGATCCACCGTGATCTGTTCGCCGTCGGACATATCCAACATCGATGCGACCGTAATGCAATCGTAGACCTGTTCCGCGGTGAGCATTTTCGTATTCATCTGGGCAAACCAATCGCGGCGCGCCGCGTCTTCACGCGTTGACGCGCTGGACAGGCGATACGCACGCGAGCGTGCGATCGTGCGGAGGCTATCCCGCAGATCGAATCCGCTTTGCACGAACCGCCCGGCCAGCAGGTCGAGGAGCTCTTGCGAGCGAGCCGGATGCTGTGTGCCAAAACCATCGATGGGATCGACGATACCCCGGCCGAACAGGTGGCCCCACACTCGATTCACCGCGGCCCGCGCGAAAAACGGATTGTTCGCGCTTGTCAACCAGCGAGCTAACTGCTGCCGCCGCGGCAAGGCATCCGGCCGCTCGTCGAACTCCGAACCATCCAGAAACCTCGGTGCGACGGGCACGGTATTATCCGGCATCATCACTTCTCCACGGTCGATATCCCGCACCTGCATGACCGTCGATACGCTTTCCAGCGCCGCCTGGGGACGGGAAATTCGCGCAAAGAACGCCGCATAACTCCAGAAGTCCTGTTGCGTCCAAGGCTCGAACGGATCGTCATGGCATTGAGCACATTCGAGCCGCATTCCCAGAAAGACGCGCGCCGTGCGGGCTGCCAACTGGTCAGCGTCCAGCTTGGCGGCGGCGTAAAACAGCAGCGGCCCGGAACGGGCGAGCCGACCTTCCGCCGAAAGCAGCTCGCGGACGACCTGGTCGTAAGGTACGTTCTCCTGGAATCGACCGGCCAACCATTCGTCAAACGCCCGCGTGCCTCCGAATCGCGTCAAGTCGACACCTTCCGGCAACAGAAAGGCACGCCACACGGTCGCCAGATGCGTCGCGTGGTCCGGGCTGGCCAGCAGCCGATCGACCAGCGTCGCATATCGATCCGGCGACGGATCGGCCAGATAAATTCGAGCTTCGGTCACCGTCGGAGTCCGACCTGCCAGGTCCAGGTAGACTCGTCGCAGTAACTCCTCGTCGGACGCGGCGTCCGTCGGGGTAATGCCGAGTACGTGCCACTGCCGCTCGAGGAGTGCGTCCAGAGCGGCGACGACATCGGGGTCGCTACCGGGCCGCAAGGGCGGAGCTACCGGAGCCCAGTCCAGACGCGCGGCGCCCAACAACGGAGGTGATTCGGACAGCGCCGCCGAACGATTGTTTCTCGCCTCGCTCCGAACGGCACCCGATACATCGGTCGTGGCCAACGCCGGTGCGGTGCTCGACACCGAATCTGCGGGCGGTGCAACCGCGTCACGGCGGACGGCGAGATTGGGCACCGATTCGGTGAGCAACTGGTCGAGGGGCAGCGACGGATAGGTAATCGTACCCTGGCGAATCTGGCCGCCGGCGCCGCGAACTACGCAGTGCCGAGGAAGATGCGTGTCCGCATCGACCACCAATCCGAGCTGGAGTTCGACACCTTGTTCGGCACGAAACGTAACATGCAAATCGACGGTGTCTCCGCGGCGCGACCAGCTCTCGTGCGCCAGACGAAAATCGGACAGCGGCACGGTGTTCCGCGACGCTTCCAGATTTCCGACCAGAAACGAAAGCACCATACGGTCGGTGGCAGGGCCCGTGTCCCGCCGTGGCAAGTTGACCCGACGAAGTTCCGCAGTGGGCTGCGACCATTCCAGCAGGACGCCTGCGCTCAGGTCGACTAATCCCTCCGAATTCGAGCGTCGATAGATCATTTGCCGCTCGGGCAGCGCCAGCCAGGTGGCCTGTGCGCCGGGGTCGCCTTCAATCCCCATCCGCATCAGTCCCTGCCGGCTGAGCGCCGCTACAACCGAGGCCCAACTGTACGCGTAGGCCTGGTCCCGCAACATGAACACCAGCGTCAACGCGAGCAGGATTCCCAACGAAATCGACCAGACGCTTCCGGCACGGGCCGCCGTCCGTGCGAGCCAATGCGGCGTCTGCCGAGCGACTTGCGGGGACACACCCCACTGTTCGGTCACCGCCCGGTCCAGCCGCTCGAGCAACGCCGGAGGCACCGGAGGGACCGCGTATGCATCTCGCAGCAGTCGCTCGAACTCGACTTCCGACCGATCCACCGCGTCGCTCGCTGCGGATTCCGTGTCACGTGTCATGGGTCACTCACCAGGGTCCTGCTCTACGACTTGGCGGACGTATTCCCTTCGCTGGGTGTCATGGCCGGTTCTCCGTCCGTGTCGCCGGCGTCGGCATCGCTTTTCGCATCCGGCGTCGATGCGTCATGTTCCGGGGTACCGTTCGCGGCCGACTCGCTTCGACTCGGCGACAGGGTGCCGCGCGCATGTCGCTGGTTCGCCATGTCCTCGGTACGCGCCAGTCGGTCCCGAAACTCCCGGCGCGCCCGGAACAAGACCGACTCGGCGGCCTTTTCCGTCATCTCCCAGCGCACGGCAATCTCCCGCACGCTTAAGCCGTCGAGGTACTTCCATTCCAGGGCCAGACGGTACTGCTCGGGCATCCCGTCCATGACCTGTCGGACCTCTATGCGCAGCTCGAGTAATTCGTGTTGACGCGACGGATCTGCCTCGTCCCGCTCGGGCTGAACGCCCGCCACAACCTCTAACACACCTCGCACACGGGCGACCGCTCGGAAATGGTCCGTAATCCGCCGCCCTGCTACCGTGCGCAACCAGCCGCCCGGGTTGACGATCTCCGCCGTATCCGCTCCCCCAGACTGCAGGCTCGTCAGCATCGCCAGTATCGTCTCGTTCGTGATGTCCTCGGCCAAGTGCGAGTCGCCGTTGACGCGCGTATAAACGAAACGCCACAACGACGGCAGATAGCAGTCGCACAGCCACTGCATGGCCGCCGGTTCACGGCATCGAAGTCCCCGGACGAGTTCCGCGTCGTTCAAATTACTGTCTCGTCGACCAGAAGCAGACTTGCGTTCGGCGTTTCCAAAAGATGTGTCGCGATAAACGCCAAGATCACGCACCAGCGCGCGAAAACTTTTCGCCCTGTATCCTCGTCTGCTGGGCCGCGGGAGGCCACCCCCTCCGATCCCGCGAAACAGGAAAAAAAGATGCGGGATTGGAACTGCGCCGGCGACAATAGTTAGGCGCGATTGTACCCTTGAATCGACTCGCCGGAATTCATGCGATGAAAGTGTGCTTGCTGGGTGTCGTGATCTGCTGCTTGGTGCCGGTCCCGTTCGGATGGTCGGCGGAGAAGCCGGATCCGCAGAGTGCTCGCCTCGAGCGGCTCGCCCAAACGCTCGGCGACAACGCGTCCCCCGATGGCATTCTCGCGCCTCTGCTGGAAGCCAGTCCGCTGCTCTGGGACGATGACCGCTCCCAGGATGCGCTGCCGCTCGTCGAACAGGCAGTGGCCAGGCTGATGTCGGCGATGCCTTCGCAGGCGGCGAACGGGCTGTTGCCCGAACTGCTAAGGGCCGTGGCTCGGTTGCGCTTTGAGCTGGGCGAGCCGCAGCGTGCCGCGCAGCACCTGCGAACGGCCCTGGACGCTTACGAGCGGCAGTGGGGCGAATTGCCAGCCGAGGCGTTGCCTGCCCAGCGAGCTCACTGGACCAGCGACATCGTGCTCGAGTTTCTGCGCGGCGACCAGTTGGAAGCGGCTCTGGAGCTGGCCGGGAATTCCTATGATGCCCAACTTGCGGCGGGTACGTTGCTGCTGGATGCCGGCGGAGACGTCGGAGCCGCATGGAATCGCCGGCTGCTGCAGCGCAGTACGAACGAGCGCTATGAGCTGTTGTATCGTTGGACGATGCCGGGGGACTCGCGGCCACACATCCGGATCTTCGCGTCCTGGACGCCTCGGCAGGCGCCGCCAGCCGCGTTTGCTCGAGCGCTCGGGGAACGGCCCCGGGCGGACGCTTTTCCCATCCCCCGCGTCGGCCCTGTCGACGGGCTGTTCAGCACCGGTTGGCTGCTGGTCACCGCTGCCGCCGAGTCCGGGCAACTGCGCAAGCTGTCGGGGGAACTGGAGACGCTGGCCCGCCATCAGGTGCCCGGCGCCGACCACCTGTGGCGGTTGGCGCGCATCGTGGACGAGTCCTCTGACGCGGGCGCGCTGAGCGCGGAATTTGCCGACCGGCTCAAGCCGGTCGCCCCTCCACCGCCGTCGACCGCAACGGGGCAAAACGCACCGTCCGCGGCTAGGACGGCCCCCATCGTGCAGCGTTCGCCTCGGGAGCACCTGGCGTGGATGGTGGCGGGCGCAGCATGCCTGAGCCGCGACCCGTTACAGCCAGCCGGGCAGGCAGTCCTCTCGTCGCTGCAGGCCGATCCGATCGAGGATGCGTGGCGGGCGCGAGAGAACCTGGCCCGAGCCATCAGCTACCTCCCGGAGCCAGCGTCGGACGCACAGGACCTTGCTGACGAGGGCAAATTCGCCATGTGGGTGGCCGCCGGCGACGGTCAGCTGGGCACCCTCGATCTGCCTCCCGGCGGACCCGGCTGGCTCGCGTACGAAGATCATCTTGTCCACATGGCTGGTCCGCATCGGGACTATCTCTGCCTGCGCTATCCGATCGAGGGAGATTTCCAGTTTCACGTAGACGCCCAGTACAACTCCGCCGACGCTGCGGCGGGTAACCTGGCCTTCGGTGGCCTGGCTTACACCGCGCTGGGGCGGAGCGACGAGTTTCGCGCGAGTGGATTGGATCTGGCGGATGTGGTGGCTCGATATGCTCCTTACGTCCGCCGGGAACGCTGGCCGACCTACCAGCATCTGACCCTGGAGTCGACAACTTCTTCGGGCGTGCGCCTCTTGGTCAATGGCCATGAGATGTACCGCGATCCGTCGGGAGGGACGACAAGTCCCTGGCTTGCGCTGCATTGCCTGGGCGAACATGTCACGCCTTATCGGCAGCCGCGGCTGACCGGGCAGCCAGTCATTCCCCGAA
>JBFWYF010000271.1:0-8579 GCA_050186685.1 Pirellulaceae bacterium | reverse complement strand
GCTTCGGTAGTGCCAGCCTAACATCGTCGATGGCAGGTTTTTGGCGGCGTGGTTCAGGAAGCTGTCGCTGGTCAAGTCGAAGCGGAATGCGGCTTCGGTTTCGGCTCCGGAAGGCATGGTCGAGTCAAGTTCGTCCTGGCGCGTGACAAAGAAATCGGTGGGGGGCAACTGCATCTCGTCGCCGACTACGATCACCTGCTTGCCGCGAAACAGCGATGGGACGGCTTCCTCGAGCGGAATCTGGCTGGCCTCGTCGAAGATCACCACATCGACGAAATCGGTAGCCAATGGCAAGGCATCGGACACGCTCAGGGGACTCATCAGCCATACGGGCTTCAAGTCGCGCAGCACAAGTCCCGTATCGCCATCGACCAACTCGCGGATCGCACGATAGCGCATGGACTTACCGAACTCGTGTTCCAGGACTCGGCGGCCCTGGCTGTAGGCTCGTTTGAATTCCCGCTCGCCGGGTGACAGTCGCGACGGGCTCAGACTGGAGGTTTGCACGTGATCGAGAAACCGCTGTTGGACCCGGTCGCAGATGGCCGTCGCGTTCGCCTCCCGCCAGCGATCGTATAGCCTTTCGACCTGCTCTACATGGCGTCTCCGGACATTCCCGTCGAACCGCTCCAATTCGGCGTGCTGGTCACAGAGGGACCGCCAGGTCTGGGCAGCGGCGGCCGCCTCCGCCTGTGGAATGGTCCAAGGCAGCTCGCACAAGGCGCGGCGGAGGTCGTCCGGTAACGAGCGCAGGTCGCGCAGCAGAGCTGTGGCGCGCGGTACCTGCCGGATCGTCGACTTCAAATCCGTCAGTGTCTCCGCAAACTCGGCGAGCGACAGGCGGTCCCAGGCCGCGAACCGACCGCGGATTATCTCCTCGCATTCCTTCCATAGCTGGCCGGCGGCGAGCAGCGCGTCGACGACCTGCGAGCCCCGTTCAGCTTGTCGCATCCACGAACCGTGCAATGCCTGTAGCCAATCGGGCAGCGTTGCCAGCCAGGGACGTAGTTCCTGCAATAGCCGATCCGTTTCGATAGGAGAGCCGTCGAGTTGCAGGCTAGCCTGGCCGGCGGCGAGAGCCTGCTCCCATGCTCGGGCCGCCTCGTATTCCTGCTGGAGGCAGGTGAGCACGTGGACCCACGACGGCTGCACAGCGTGGGCCCGGAAGTGGTAAGCACGCATCAGCACCCGCCGCAGGCTCCACCAGCGAGGTGAGAACAGAGACGTCCAGCGCCCCTCGAGCTGGCGAGCCTGGGCCAAGGCCGGCTCCACATCAGCCGGGGCCAGCCGCTCGCGCCAATGTTCGTTCTTCGCGCGCGCCTCACTCAAGATGGCCTCGCACTGGCGGACCGTGCCGAGCGACTCCTGGAATTGCCGGGTGCGCTGGCTGGTAGGCTCGAGCAACGTCAGATTGCCGTGGTGCGCCAGCGGATGGACCCGCTGAGCGTATTCGACGAGTTGCCGGATATGCGCGAGCGAACTCCAGTCGGACGGTGACAGGCTCAAGCCGGCTAATCGGTCTTGGATCGCCTTGATTCGCTGCAGCAGGCTCGGAATGGCTTCCCGCACGTACTCGAGCGGCCGCGGCTGGTCGAGCAATTGGGGCGAAAGCAGGCGTAACGGGTGCCGTGCCAGGATGCCATCGGGTTGGATCTCTCGAATCATCGACTCGAGCGATGCGAGGGCCTCGCGGTGCCCCAACCATACCCGGTAGGGCGGAAGCCGACTCAGGGCCTCCCCGCATCCTTCGGGATCGGTCGAGATCGAGGGCTTCAATTCCACGCACCGTTCGAGCAGCTGTCGGCCGCTCAGCCCAGCCTCAGCGTGCTCTTGCTCCATCTGCTGCTCGAACGTTTCAAGCGGAGTGAGCTGCCGCTTGAGTTGCCGTAACAGCGCGGCTCGTGTTTCTTCCGCTTGACGCGAGGGGGCGGCGGCTCCGGCGAGTAAGGTCTCGTACGTCTGCTTCAGCTCCTGAACGAACTCGCGTTTGTCCGTCTGGGAATCGTGCACGAGGCAGCACAAAGAGCTCAAACCGCACTGGCGGAGGCGAGCATAGACGACGTCGATGGCCGCCCGCTTCTCACACACGAAGAGCACCCGCTTGCCGCGCGCCACGAAATCGGCGATCAGATTCGTGATCGTCTGCGATTTGCCGGTTCCCGGTGGCCCCTGGATGATGTAACTCTCGCCTGAATTCGCCTCGGCGATCGCCGTCGCCTGGGTCGGATCGCAAGCCACGACATCGAACCGTTCTTTCAAGGGAGGAACAGCCGGGAGCTGCCCCTTCGCAGGACGCGGCAGCAGCGAAAAGGTCGCGTCAAATGCCGAGTTGGCGACGTCGGTGCTCAACAGCGACTCGTAATCGCGCACCAGCGACATCCGCCGATACCGGAAATTCGCCAGCGTCAGGCTGCACAGATCAAAGTTCCACAGATACGGATTCTCTTCGCCGGCACCGCGCAGCTGAAACAGCGATCGTTCGCGCTCCGTCACCTCCGGGTCCGGCCCCGTCTCCGGGACAACAAACGATCGCGGGCGGGGTGTCGTTTCCACGATCGTGCGCAGGTGATGGGACGGTGTCCGAACTTTGGTGATGTAGAGTTTAAGGCCCAGCGGATGAAAATTGGCGGGATCATAGCTGTAGTCGAGATTCAGGTAGTGACGCACGCCTCGACCGGAAACCCGGGATTGCCGCCGGTACTGGTCGAGCCGCCGCTTGGCCTTCTCGTGAATCAAATCGATCCGGGGCCGGTCAATCCGCAGAAGGGTCACCGCCGGCTCACTGGCCCGGATACTCTGTACGAGGAATTCGTACAGCGATTCCAGCCCACCCTCTGCCAGATTGATCGATTCCGGCAGGTGGATCCCGTACAGTTGCCGGAACTGGTGCCGTACCACGGGATTGATCTCCGCGTCCGACGTCAGTGCCTCGAGATAGTAGGTATCGCGAACTCCCTTAGTCTTTGTCAGTTTCACCGGCAGCAGGACCAGCGGCGACACCAACGATTGGACTGGCTTCTCCTTGAGGTTCGACCAGGAGAGGAAACAAAGCACCAGTCGCAGTTGAGCAAAACCGTACTCCTGCTGGTCGCGACGCGCGTCCGACATGATCCGTTCCAGCAGCGAGGGCAGGTAGATCGCTTCCGCGAAGTTGAGATGCTTGTTCAGCGATACGGGCTCTCCGTCGACGAGCTTCCGGCGGAGCGACTCACTCCACACGAACAGCTGATCGTCTCGGATATTGCGGATGTCGAGCAGCAGCGGAATCGAACAGTGGGTGAGGTTCGCGGTACCCAGCGTGGAATGAAAGTGCAGCAAGCTGTTGCGGCGGGAAACGTCGAACAGCCGATCCCGCAGCCGAGTCAGTACGGCCAGAGACTTCCCCTGCGGGTCGCGCGAGGTCAGGCCCGGCAGCCGCGCCATGTCCACGTCGAACGATACCGCTTGCTCTCGGTAGTTTTCGAGGCTCCCGATAATCTCGGCGAGGTCTTGGGCCCGCCGGTGGCGCTGCAACTCCGTCATCCGCCAGATGGTCTGAGCCAACACGGGATGGAGGGAAGGGTTCAGCACGAACAGATTGCGGCGATGGGCGACGAACTTCTCGAGATCGTCCGACTGGTTCAAGTCGAGGCCACAGGCGAGGCTGGCGAGAATCAGTCCCAGACTGAAAACATCTGTCAGCGGGTCGTGATGCTGTAGTTCGTGTTCCCAGGCCACATATCCTGGCAAGAAGACCGGGCGAGTGATCGGCTGGCCGCGCGAACCGATCTCCACGCGCACCAGGTGTTTGATACCCTCTCCCACGTCGGTCGTGCGGTGGTGCTCCTCGAGGATCTCGACGGCAGCGCGATGCTCCCGCTCCACTTGTCCCACGGCTCGACGCTGATACCGGAGTGGTCGGCGCCGGGCTTCCTCGAACCAGATGCGCGACTGTTCGACCTGCAAGTCGGCGAGTCCCTCCAGCGGTGCCACGAGCCCGGCTCGATGTGCCCTCAACACTTCGCGCAGCAACGGCAGGCAACTCGTCAGGACATCCTCCGTCGAGAACGATTCCAACTCGTTACGCTGGAGCAAAAAATCGTGGAAGTTCATGCGCGCGTGGCTGACCGGTCGGCATTCGCGAGAAGGGACTGCTTATTGCGATCAATCCGCTCGAGCTGATTCTTACGCACTTTGAGCTCCTGCCTCACCAGGTCGCGGAAGCGGTCCCGGATCCGCCACTGCTCAGCGAGTGTCAATCCCAGCGCCAGCGGCAACTCATCTAAATCTCGATCCGCGCTGACGAAATCCAGCAGGAGAAAGCAGTAGTAGTCGCGCAGCGATTCGGGCTCGATACGCAGATCATCGGCCAGCCTCGCGTCGACCAGCTCGGCGGCAGGAGGCTGATAGTCGTCGATAAACAACCGGGCATGTGCCAGGACGACATCGGTTTGGAACCAGGGATGAGACAGCAAAGAATCGATCACCCGCCGCGTCAAGACGGCCACATGCTCCTGCGCGAGCAGATCCAAATCATCCAGGCCGGGACGCCCTTCGATCAGCCGTTCAATCTCGGCTTCGCTTTCGCGACCCCGCTCCGACCAGAGCTGAACGGCGCGCGCGCGGATATACGCTTCCGGATGTGTGACGCCTTCCGTTCCTCCGGCGCCGCGTGCGACGACTTCCTCTGCCTGGCGCAGGTATGCAGCCGCGTGGATGTCCGCCACGCCGGTTTGAACTTTGACCAGCGCCGAGACCACGCTGGCTGCGTCGGACGTGACCGCGAGAGCCGTTCGATCGCAGTAGATCTCGGCATACATCCGAAACAGCCGCCAGCTGGCAAGATGTGCCGGATGAGCGAGCGCGTCCGTGATCAGCGCTTCGAGGAGGTCGGCGGCAATGCAAAATTCCCCTTGCCAGCCTTCCCACAACTGGTAATGCGCCATCTCGTGGGCCAGCACACTTTGGAATTCGGTCGCAGTCAGCTGATCCGCGATCGGTCCGTGCAGCACGATATGGACCTCGCCAGGAATATACACCAGCGATGCGTTCAGCTGGTCCGGATGCTGGGCCTGGTACAAGGTCAACGGAGCGGCGATGCCCAGACAACGTGCCACTTCGTCCGCTGCCGCGTACACCGCGGGATGAGCCGTCCGATCAGCTCGGTAAGTCGTCTTCAACAACTCGAAGCGCGCATCATCAGCCAGCTTGAAAGAACCGCGCCGGGAAGCGAACCAGGCCCACAATTCGCTATCTGTCCGCTTCAGGAAGTCGCGCAACGCCAAGTGGTACGACATGGCGGGGGGACAAACCGTGTCCGTTGGACGATTGACTTCCTGCATGATCGACATAGTGCCAATTTCCGCCGTGGATAGCAGCAGATCGAGCTATTCTAACAGTTTTTCCGCGCGCTGTCGTAGCGGCTGTACGGCTGCGCCAGTACGATCGGTTTCTCATGGTCACCATCAAGGAAACTCCCTCCCGCTTCTGGCGGGTTCGCAAGCTGGTCCACCGCGATCGGCAACCTGAGTGGATGGATCAGCCCGAACTCGAGGCCGTTCAACATCATCGCGCCCTGCACGGTCTCGCGGTATTGAACTGGTGGAGCGGGCGCAGTCGGCCGTACCACGCTCCGATCCGGCGACTCGTGCCGCAAGTACCGGGCTCGTTGCGAATTCTCGATCTGGCGTGTGGCGGAGGAGATGTCGCGATTCATCTTGCTCGGTGGGGAAAACGCCAAGGGTTGCGACTCGAGATCGTGGGAATCGATCGCAGCGACGTGGCCATCGAGTTCGCCCGCCACAACGCGCAACGTGCCGGCGTCGAAGTCGAGTTTATCCGTCACACGATCGGAGAGGATCCGCTGCCCGAAGGATTTGACGTCGTCCTCGCCTCGCTGTTCCTGCATCATCTGGATGAGGGGGACGCTGTCGAATTGCTGCGAAGCGTCCGCCAATCGGTGCGGCACGCTGTGCTGGTTAATGACCTCGTTCGCAGTCCGCTGGCGTATACGCTGGTGTGGTGGGCCAGTCGGCTGCTGACGCGTTCGCCCGTCGTGCATTACGACGGTCCAAGGTCGGTAGCCGCCGCATTTACGCCGCCTGAGATGCTCGACATCGCAGCGCAGGCTGGGTGGGACCGCAGAACCGTTGTCCGTTGTTTTCCATGTCGTATGCTGTTGCAGTGCTGGAAGTGAGTCGTATGACCTGTTGCTTGACGGGGGTGGCGACCGCCGTGCCTCCTCACCGCATTTCCCAGTACGAGGCCGCCGAGCATGGCCAGTTGCTCGGCTGCGAGACGGAACAGCAGCGGCTGTTCCTGCGCGAGGTCTACCGCAAGTCGGGCGTCCGAACCCGACACAGTGTCTTGTTGGAGGCGCCGGCCGGCGCTCCTCAGCGACAGACGTTTTTCTTGCCGGCGGCCGGACGCGAGGATGCCGGCCCGACGACTGCCCAACGAATGCAGAAATACACGGCGTCCGCGGCATCTCTGGCGGTCAGGGCCGCGGCCGCGGCACTGGACGATGCCGCGGTAGCCCCCCGAGAAGTCACGCACCTCGTGACGGCTTCGTGCACCGGATTTGCCGCTCCGGGCTTCGACGTCGAAATGATGCACACCCTGCGACTATCGCCGGAAGCGGCCCGCACGCACATCGGCTTCATGGGCTGCCATGCAGCGCTCAATGCCCTCCGCACGGCTAAAGCCTACGTCGATGGCGATCCGAATGCCGTCGTCCTGCTCGCGGCGGTCGAACTGTGCAGCCTGCACCAGCAATATGGCGGTCGTCCCGAGTTGATTGTGTCGAATGCGCTGTTCGCCGACGGGGCCGGCGCGGCGGTACTCCGCGCGACTCGCTCGGGCGAACTGTCCGGCCGCCATGCCTGGCAACTGGCCTCGTCCGGCTCCATGATCTTCCCGGATTCCCGCGGAGACATGGGATGGACGATTGGAGACCACGGATTCGTCATGCAGCTTTCGAAACGAGTGCCCGAATTGATCGAGCAGCACGTGCCACGATGGCTGGCTCACTGGCTGGACCGCCAGCAGCTGCAGATCCGCGACGTGGCATCTTGGGCCATCCATCCCGGCGGGCCCCGCATTCTCGAATGCTGCGTCCAGGGACTCCGGCTGCACGAGCATCACCTGCGCGTGTCCCGCGAGATCCTGGCGGAGTTCGGTAACATGTCGTCGCCCACCGTGCTGTTCATCCTGGACCGGATGCGCCAGATAGCGGCTCCACGTCCCTGCGTCGCAATGGCCTTTGGCCCTGGCCTTACTGTGGAAGCGGCTTTGTTTCGTTGACTTTTCCTACCAGCTCGTGCACCCGGCCCACAATCCGCTCCTCCACATCCAGCGCAAAGTCGTTCGCGGCCTCATATCCACCTTCGATGGCGACTCGCCGGCTCGGCACATAGCCAGCATAGTCATTGGAGTACCCGGCCACCCACACCAGCGGAGCGCGAATCTCCTGTTTCAAACGCAGGGCATAGTCCACAACCGTTTCGCTGCCGAGTGCCGCGAGCGTCACCTGATCTCCTAGCCGCACCACCTGCACCGGATAGGTGTGAGCGGGCTTACCTTGGTTTCGCACCAGCTCAACGTCTCCGATCGCGGCGTTGACCGCGCTTTGGACGGGACGAGTACCGGCCACGAGCGCTGCGACAACCGAATAGGCCAGCGTCTGGCCGTGGTGCCGAGCGAGATCCAAGGGCAGAACGCCGGGAACTTCGTCTCGGCGCGGATACGGATTCTGGTCGCCGCTGCAGCCATTGACGAACATGGCCGTGACGCCCGGGTACACTTGCTGCAAACGCTCCTGCGCAAATCCAGCGTAGTCCCCGTTGAAGACGTACTTCGGCTCGGCCGGCGGAACGGTCACTGAGCTGAGCGTCGTGTTGTGACAGGCGTAACCGAAGGCCAACGCACGCAACTCGCCGCTGGCAGCATGTACTGCCAGTACAGGTACGTCATGGTCGACGGGTCCATCGGGCGTCGGAGCCCGCTTGGCCAGCGGGTCGTCCGCGGCCAGCGCGTAGTTGATACGGCGATTCATGGCGAACCCGCACCGAGCGCGACCATAGGTCAGTCGGGCTGGAGCCAGCTGTTTGAGCGATTCACCGACCAGCGCCACGACGGTGCGTTCGAGGAAACCCTGGTAGTTGCGTGCTTCGGCCTCGCGCCCTTCGCGTGGCCGATACTCCGGCCCACAGTGGGTGTGCGAGGCATTCAGCAGCAGTCGCTCGGGAGGCAATCCATAGTCTTCCTGGCATTGACGCGCGATTTTGTTGCGGACGTCGCGCCGAACGCCGATCAGATCCATGGTCACGAGTACGAACCGCGTGCCGGCTTCGTCTTCGAGCGCCAGGGACTTGGCAAACAGGTCCTGTGCTGTTCCTTCGGAAGGCTTTTTCCTGGCCGCGTACCCTGCCATCCACATGTCCTGCTGCGGGGTAATGCGAGCCGTGGCGACGCCGGCCTTCCAGTTCGCCGGCGGCAGCGGCTTCTGGCGGGCGGTCTGCTGGCCTCCGGCGGGAGTCGTCAGGATAGCCAAGACGCCCCCGACGAGGACGATTCCGGGAAACAGCCTCATGGGTCACCTC
>JBFWYF010000270.1:0-8583 GCA_050186685.1 Pirellulaceae bacterium | reverse complement strand
ACCAGAATATGATGAGGCGGTCGCAGCAGGTCGCCATCGCCGTTCAACAAATACTGCACCTGGAACTCACTGAGGCCATCCGACGAGTCGGGGTGGTGTAAAGACTGCAGCTCGCGCAACACATGAGACGATTCGAGCGTCGCCGCCTGAAACGTCAACACCGAAGCGGATGTCGATACCGGGTTGGCCGGCAGCTGGCGGCGCGCTTGCGTCTCGGCGGCCTCCCAGGCCTGGGGAGTAATGATCTTGAGCCGAACGAGGTCGTCGCGCAGTCGCGGGAGGTCGTCCAGCCCGATCGGGTCCGAGAACTTGGCCGGAGCTCCACCGCGCCACGCCCGCAGGGCGGTCACCACCGTATCGGCCGTAGCAAAACGCTCGCTGCGACTCCGCGCCATCATGCGGTCGACAATCGCGACCAGCTCTCGGGGTACGTCGGGACGAAGCCGCCGAATCGGTATGTAGTCGCCCGCCAGGTGTTTGCGCAGGATCGCCTCGGCACTCTCACCGACGAACGCGTGACGCCCTGTCAGCAGGAAATAGAGCGTGCATCCGAGCGAGTAGATGTCGCTGGCCCCGTCCGCGTCGCGCGCGCTGGCCGCCTGCTCAGGTGCCATGTAGGGCAGCGTTCCCAACATCGCGTCTTGCTGAGTCAGCCGCGACTGGAAACGCGTCAGCAGCAGGTCGAACTCCGCGCCCTCCTCCTCTGGATCGACACCCGTAATGTCTGCCGAGGGTTCCTCGAGGATCCGGGCCAGTCCAAGATCGAGAATCTTCGCGACATTTCCCTCGGTCCACAGGATGTTGTGCGGTTTGATGTCCCGATGAACCGTGCCACGGCCGTGGGCGTACGCCAGGCCGCTGGCGACTTGCTCGACGATCGTCACGGCCCGGTCGACGGGGAGGGGGCCCGTGCGTCCTACCAGCTTGCTCAAGTCTTCCCCGCGCAGTAACTCCATGACGAGGTAGATCGTTCCGTCCGGCTTCTGATCGACGTGGTAGGTCGTCACGATGTGCGGATGGGACAGCTCGATGCAGGCCTGAGCCTCGACCAAAAAACGTTGCACCGCGGAAGCGTGTTGGGCGAGCCGGGGGTGCAGCACTTTGATCGCCCGCTCGTAGTGAACCAGCGTATGCCGAGCCCGATAGACGGCCCCCATTCCGCCCGCGCCGAGGCGTTCGACGACCTCAAATTTTCCGAACGTGGTCTCGGGTGTTGTGGCGGCCGTGGGTTCCGGGGAGCGGCTTTCATCCGAGGGACTCACCGTTTCGTCGGGAGTACGCGGCGTGGGGGGCAGCGTCTCCAGGACCTCCGCCAGCCTGGCACGGATCCAGGCACTCAACTCGGCATCTTCGCCCGCATACTCGTCGGCACGGGGCATCTCGCCGCGCGCGATCCGCTCCTGGAACTCCACGTCGAGCAGTTGCCGCACCAGCACGGCACGCTTCGTCGCTTCGACGTCGGCCAGGTAGTCCGCGACGACGGGACGCGCACCGCGCTTCCACGCCTGCTCGAACTGGTCGCACAAGGCATCGAACCGTCGCAAATCGCCGACATCCACCGGATCGGGCCGTCTCGTTGCGTTCATGCTGGCGACTCTTGCTCCCAGACCGCGCGGATGAGTGCCAGTTTGCGTTCGATCGTGCGCAAACCGCAACCCAGCTGCTCGGCCAGCTCCTGATTGGCATAGCCTTCGAGCTTGCCTGTCGCAATCTGGACGAGCGTTGGGTCGCCCAAAGCGGCCAGGAATCGCTCGAGTTGTTCCGCGACCTCTGCTGCGAAAGCCGGCGTCGGTTCGCGTCCGATGACACCGGCTATCAGAGCATCTCCCGATTCGCTTCCCAGGTCCGCCATCGGTCGCGTAACCTGGCCTCCGCGCTTTTCGCGATTCTCATACTGCCGCTGGTCGATGGCCTTGCGAGCGGTCAGCATCACGAGGACCTGCCAGAGATCGTCCCGGTCTGACAATACGGGAAACCGCCCCGCTTCGACACCGCGCAGAAAACTGTTGAAAGCGACCACCACGACATCTTCCGCGTCGGCCATTTCCTGGCGGGCACCGCGGAGGCGGTTGCGTGCCAGGGCAATCAGCCGTTCGTAATAGCATTGCCATGCCTGTTGAGCGGGCAACGAGTCGCCGGCGCGCAACTGCTCGAACCAGGTTGTCGTGAATTGGCTCTCCACCATGCAGGCACTTTACCCCTCTCCCGGACGGACGGCAATCAACAAGACCCGCCTGGCATACTGCCGCAAATGCGGATAACGCCCCTGGCGGGTCGCAGTTCCCGTTGTCGAGTAACTCCCTGTAACCCACCTCTGTACCTGACTACCGGAGCTACGCCATGTTTGGATTTGCCCGCGACGAAGATCGAACCGAAATCACCATCGTTCTGGACCGCAGCGGTTCCATGCAGTCGATCCGCGAAGAGACGATTGCCGGATTTCTGGCATTTGTCGACAAGCAGAAGACCCTGCCGGGAATCTGCCGGCTTACGCTCGTTCAATTCGACACGATCTACGAGACGGTCTACCGCGAACGGCCAATTCACAAGATCCGGTCGCTCGATTTATCCCCGCGTGGCGGCACGGCGCTGCTCGACGCCATCGGGCGGGCCATTCAGGAGACCGCCGATCGCGTTGAATCGACCTGGGCGTCGCGCCGGCCGACTCGCACGATCGTCGTCACGATCACAGACGGTCAAGAAAACAGCAGCCGCGAGTTCACTCGCACTCAGGTGATGGAGCTGGTGCGAAAGTACCGCGACGAACACGACTGGCAGTTCGTATTCCTGGGTGCCAATCAGGATGCCATCCAGGAGGCCGCGAAGTACGGCATATCCTCCGAGGCGGCCATGACGTACCGGGCCGGCGCGCGAGGTACCATGAACGCGTGGCAGGCGCTGGGCGAGGCGGTAGGTCGACACCGCCAGAGCAAGTCGCCTCGTCCGGCCGGTTCCTATTTCACCGCCGACGAACGTAACCAGTCGCAGGCATGCGACTGAGCGAGGGTCGGAGTGCCACCTCGATTACCGGACTACGAAATTTACCAGCTTGCCGGGCACTACGACTTCCTTCACCACCTGTTTGCCGTCGAGCCACGCGCGGGCCTTCTCGTCCGCGCGGGCGGCGGCCAACACGTCCGGCTGCGAGGCTTCAGCGGGTACCAGGATTTTGCCGCGCACCTTGCCATTGACCTGAACCGGCATCTCGATCATCGCATCGCGCGTCAGCGCCTCGTCGTAGACAGGCCAGGGCTCGTAAGCCAGCGACCGGCCATGGCCCAGCAAAGCCCATAGCTCCTCGCAGATGTGCGGAGCCAGCGGCGACAGCAACAGCACGAACGTCTCTATCGCCGAGCGAGGACGGGTCGGCAATCGCGTGAAAAAGTTGACGAACTCCATCATCCGCGCGATGGCCGTATTGAATCCCAAGGTTTCCAGATCGGTCGTGACGGCCTTGATCGTCTTGTGCAGTACCCGCAGCTGATCGTCGGTGGGCGCGACGTCCTGAACGGCCGCGTTCAACATCAGTTGCTCGGCCTTGTCATCGGCGATCATGCGCCAGACGCGATCCAGGAAGTTCCGCACGCCGTTGACGCTCGCCATGCTCCATGGCTTGGACGCTTCGAGCGGCCCCATGAACATTTCATACAGCCGGAGCGAATCGGCGCCGTAATCGCGCACAATCTCGTCTGGGTTGACTACGTTGCCACGGCTCTTGGACATCTTGTATGCCCGGCTCTCGACCCGGATGGCCGGATCGCTGACCAGCACAAAGCCGTCCCCTTGTTTCTGGACCTGAGACGCATCGACCTTGAACGGCTGCACGGGCAGGGTGGATGCGCCGTGGACGGTCTCTCCCGCGGCCGTCTCCCGGACATCCGACGCACTGACGTGCTGGCCGTCCACCGTGCGGTAGCCCGTGTATTCCATTTCACCCAGGATCATGCCCTGGTTGACGAGCCGCCGGAACGGCTCGGGGCTGCTGACGTGGCCGCGGTCGTACAGCACCTTGTGCCAGAAGCGCGAGTACAACAGATGCAGGACGGCGTGTTCGGCCCCGCCGATGTAGAGATCCACCGGCATCCAGGCCCGTTCTTTCGCCGGGTCGACGAACACCTGATCGTTGTGCGGATCGATGAACCGCAGGAAGTACCAGCAAGAGCCTGCCCACTGCGGCATGGTGTTGGTCTCGCGTCGATAGCGCCGTCCGCGCAGCACGGGATAGAGCCATTCGGCGAGAGCTTTCGCCAGCGGCGGTTCCGGTCGACCGTGTGGCTTATAGTCGTCCAGGTGCGGCAGATCGACGGGCAAATCGGCGGGGTCGACCGCGCGCAATAAACCGGTCGGCTGGCCGGCGTCGTCCAACTCGTGCAGGACCGGGAACGGCTCGCCCCAGAACCGCTGACGGCTGAACAGCCAATCACGCAACTTGTAATTCACTGCCTCGCGGCCGAGCCCGGCGACGGCCAGATCCGCCGTAATGCGGGCCTTGAATTCCGCGGTGGACAATCCGGTATATGGCCCCGATTGGATCGCACGCCCCTCCCCCTCGAAGCAGGCCTGCCCGGCCAGAATCGATTCCCGCGCTTCCGCCGTTGCGGGCGGTTCGACGACCGCGATCACGGGCAATCCGAACTGGACAGCAAATTCGTGGTCGCGCGTGTCGTGGGCTGGCACCGCCATAATCGCCCCCGTGCCGTAACTGATCAGCACGTAGTCCGCGATCCAGACCGGGACCGGGGCCCCGTTGACCGGATTGACAGCGTAGGACCCCGTAAAGACACCCGTCTTCTGTTTTGCCAGATCCGTGCGGTCCAGATCGCTCTTCGCGGCCGCCATCGCACAGTAGTCCTCGACTGCGGCAGCCTGCGCTGCCGTCGTCAGCCGCTGCACGAACGGATGTTCCGGAGCGATCACCATGTAGGTCGCGCCGAACAGGGTATCCGGTCGCGTCGTATAGATCCGCAGCACATCGTCGCCCGGCTTGCGCGGCAAGCCGCTCGATTGCCGCGACTGTTTCCACGCCTCGAACTGCTGTGCCGCTCCGAGGAAGAAGTCGACTTCGGCGCCGACGCTGCGCCCGATCCAGTCTCGCTGCAGCTTCTTGATGCTCTCGGGCCACTGCAGGTCGTCGAGATCGCGCTCCAGGCGATCGGCGTAGGCCGTGATCCGCAACATCCACTGCCGTAGCGGCAGACGCTGTACCGGATGGTTGCCGCGCTCGCTCTTGCCGTCTATCACCTCCTCGTTGGCCAGCACCGTTCCCAGCGCCGGGCACCAATTCACCAGCGCGTCGGACTGATAGGCCAGCCGGTGTTCGTCCTGGAACCGCCGCACCGCCGACTCGCCCTGCGCCCGCACGTCGTCCGGAATCGGCAGCTCCCCGATGGGTCGCCCACGCTGCTGCTCCGCATCGAACCAGGTGTCGAACAGCACCAGGAAGATCCACTGCGTCCACCGAAAGTACGTCACATCCGTCGTTGCCAACTCGCGGTCCCAGTCGTAGCTGAACCCCAGCAATTTGAGCTGCCGGCGAAAGTTGTCGATGTTGCGGTAGGTGGACTCTCGCGGTGGCGTGTTCGTGCGAATCGCATGCTCTTCCGCAGGCAGGCCAAAAGCGTCGAACCCCATCGGATGCAGGACTGTCTTCCCGCGCATCCGCTCGAAACGACACACGATATCGGTGGCCGTATACCCTTCCGGATGTCCGACGTGCAGTCCGTCCCCGCTGGGATAGGGGAACATGTCCAGCACATACAGCTTATCCCCTGCCGGCATGTCCGGGGTGCGAAACGTACGCTCGCGATCCCAAAACTGCTGCCACTTGGGCTCAATCACGGCGGGGTTATAGCGGGGCATGTGACAGCTATCCTTCTGATCTGCGTTGGTTCGCGTGTGAGATGCCGACGGAATCTTCGTCTGAATGCAATCCGCACGGCGAGACTTCTTGCCGGCGGTTCCGAGCGGGCTGTCCACGGTAGCCACCGAACGACGATGATTTTTGAGTTTAGACGTAGCATTTGGCTAGGGGGTTCATTTGCGCCTTTCCTTTAACCGGGTCATCCTGATAAACTCTTAAAGCCCGAATCGGTTCGAGTTAGGCTCTGTCTGGGCCTGGCCGGGAAAATGCGGTGTCGCCGAGCTAACCGGAAATCCATGTCAAATATGCTGCAGCAACGACGCAAAATGCCTTTGCTGGCGAAAGCGGAACGAGAGGCGATGCGGAAAGCGGGACGCTTCAATGCCGAGGTGCTTGATTACATCCGGGATTTTGTCAAACCTGGCATCACGACCAGCGAAATTGATCGGCTCGTCCACGAATTTACGGTCCGCCATGGGCACGTCCCTGCACCGCTGAACTACCAGCGTTTTCCTCGCAGTTGCTGCACCAGTATTAATGATGTGATCTGCCATGGCATCCCTGGCGAACAGCGGTTGCAGGACGGGGACATCGTCAACATTGACGTCACCTCGATTGTCGATGGCTGGCACGGCGATTCGTCGGAAACATTTCTGATCGGTAAGGTTTCGGATACGGCGCGGTCCGTGACGCAATGTGCCTTTGATTGCCTGTACCTGGCTATCGATGCGCTCACGCCGGGGTGCCGGGTGTCCGACATCGGCGATGCGATTGTGGGTGAGGCCACCGTGCGAGGGTTCAGCGTCGTACAGGAATTCGTAGGCCACGGCTTGGGGCGGGAATTTCACCAGGATCCCACGATTCCCCATTTCCCCAATCGTCAGTCGCGTAAAGATCGCCTTTATCCCGGCACATGCTTCACCATTGAGCCGATGATCAACGCCGGCGCCCGGTACTGCGTGCAGGACAAGACCGACGGCTGGACCGTGCGCACGAAGGATGGTTCGCTGTCAGCTCAGTTCGAACACACGATTCTCATGACGGAGCAGGGTCCCGAGATCTTAACGTTGACGGTCAAAGGGCCTCGCCGCGGACACAAGTTTTGACGGCGATTGATCTTGAGCGGCCGGGACCGATTCGGTACCGTTCCCTCACTACCCGTAGCGGAAGTGGCAACACTTCCGACGACCAGCCAACACCTGTAGCGGACGTGACAACACTTCCGAAGTGTTACGGGGCGGAAGAGGGACAACCGGTGCCAATCCGCGCTGTGCCAGCGCGGGACGGTTTTAGCGCGGAGTGCAAGGATGCGATTCGCGAGCGGCTTCGCTGCCTGGATAGGGCTCCTGTGGATCGTGAATCTCGCGGCTGACGAGGCCTTTCCCTACACGGCACGGGTCCTGGGTGACCGTTGTGCCGTGCGCAGCGGGCCTGGGGACGAACACTACGTCACCGACCAGTTGCAACGGGGTGACGAGGTCGAGGTTTTCGAGCGTGTGGGTGGCGGCTGGCTGGCAATTCGCCCTCCGGCTTCCAGCTTCAGTTGGGTGGCCGAACGGGACTTGGAGGCGACCGCGGTCGGCGGTGTGTCGAGTGTTGTGGGGCAGATGGCCGTGTCGTGGATCGGATCGAATGTCGAGGACGTCCGCAATCACAAATGGCTGGTGAAGCTGGACGAGGGAGAGACTGTTACCGTCCTGGGGCGTCAACGCTGCCAGTTGCTGGCGGATGGCAAGACGGACGTGTACTGCAAGATCTCGCCGCCGGCCGGCGAATTCCGCTGGATCCACACCGATGATCTCGCGTCGGCCGAGGAGCCCCTTGAGGTACGGGATCCGGAGGTCGCGCTGGCCGACTTTCGCGTATCGCTCGAGGGAACGCCGCGCACCTCGCCTGCGCCGGCCACACCGACTCCAAATCCCGCTCGGCTGACGACGCGGCCGACCGCAAGCCCCGGGGGGAGACTCGGCGCCGCGTCGTCCGCAGCTCCCCCTGCAACACTGACAGCCCCGGTCGGGACGAGTCGCAAGGACGACTTCATGGGGCGTACGTCGGCCATGCGTTCGCCTGCGGGCGGGAGCCTGCCCACGACCGACAACCGGACGGCACGATTGGAACCGCGCAGCCTGAGCGCGCCGCCAACACTGGCATCGATGGACCTGGAAAAAGAACTCCGCGAGCTGGACGTCAACTTATCGCTCGCGGTCGCACAGCCCGTCGAAAAATGGGAGTTCACAAGCCTGCGGCAGAGTGCGGAGCGGTTGGCGACCGACGCGTCGTCGACCTTAGCGCGGGCTCGTGTCCAGATCTTTCTCGACAAGGTCCGCGACTTCGAATCGCTCAAGTCAAGGCACGCGCTGCTGGGCCGTACCGGCGGATCGGCGCCGGCTCGACTGGGGGCGCCTGTGGCCACACCGTCGGGACAGGCCGGAAACAACCCGGCGAGCAAATCCGACCCGCGGTTCGACGGCACAGGCTGGTTGCTGCCGGTCTACTCGTCCAACCGTCCGTCGCCGCCATATGCGCTGCTGGACAAAGACGGCAATGTCTTGCAGTTTGTGTCCCCTGCGCCGGGGCTGAATTTGAACCGCTATCTGCGCAAAGAGAATGGCGTATTCGGTCAGAAGGACACGACCAACTCGCACGAGCAGCCGCATTTGACGGCACAGCGCGTTGTCGAGCTCGAACGGCACCGCGTGCAGCGGTAGGAAGGCCCCGGCAGA
>JBFWYF010000269.1:0-8590 GCA_050186685.1 Pirellulaceae bacterium | reverse complement strand
TACGTACTGGATATGTATCGCGAGCTGATCGAGGGTGCAGCATTCCTCGTCCCTCAGATTCTGAAGCATATGGATACCAGTGCCGGATCGCAGATGGGACGCATTTACCGCATTGCTCCCGATGGTTTCCGCTTCCAGGCCCCTCCCCGGCTCGGTGACATGGGGACGGCGGAGCTGGTGAAGTACTACGAGCATGCGAACGCGTGGCAGCGGGACACGGCGTCGCGATTGGTCTACCAGCGCCAGGATGCTGCGGCGGTCGAGCCACTACGGCAAGTGGCCCGCCAGTCGGCGTCACCACTTGCGCGGACGATGGCGCTGTATTCGCTCCAGGGATTGGGCGCTCTCGAACCGGAACTCGTCCTCGCCGCACTCCAGCAGGGTCCGTCTCCGGCCCGGCAACACGCGATGCGGCTGGCCGAGTCGTTCCCCTCGGCTCCGGCCCTGGAAGCGGAGGTCGTGCGGTTGGCCGCGAGCAACGACGTGACGATCCGTTATCAGGCCGCATTCAGCCTGGGAGCTTTTCCCAGTCACCGGGCCACCGCGGCATTGGCGAAGTTGGGCGTGCGGGATGGCGCCGACAAGTGGATGGAGCTCGCCGTTTTGAGCTCGGTAAGCAACCGGCGCGGCGAGTTCCTGGCGCTGCTGCTGGCCGACCCGGCACAGCGCGAGATGCCGCACGTTCGGGCGTTGCTCGGAGCCACGGCGGCTCAGGTGGGCGCCGCGAACGACAAGTCCGAGATAGCCGCCCTGCTGCGGCAGATCGAGGAGCTGGCTGGATCGGCGGAGGCGCGCCCTGTGGCCGTCTCGCTGGTGCGCAGCCTGGTCGGGAAACAGGCCTCGGTACGCGAGTTGTTGCGTGGCACTGCGGGCACGCGCACTCAGGAGATCGTGGCGCAGATTCTGCGCGACGCGTTGGCCACGGCGCAGGACGACGGAGCCAAGCCGGCGGCGCGTGCCGCGGCAATCCGGTCCCTGTCCGCCGCCGACTTTACGGAAGTGCAGCCGCTGTTTGCTGATCTACTCCAATCGCGCCAGCCCCAGCCCGTACAGGCCGCCGCGTTGGAGACCCTCGCCCGGTTCGACAGCGCCGACGTGCCGCAGATGATCGTCGCCATGTGGCCGGCGCAGACGCCCCAATTGCGTGCCACTTCAATCGAAACGTTGTTTTCGCGTGCGGCCTGGCTGCCGGTGATCCTGGATGCGCTCGAGAATCAGCTCATTGCACCAGCCGACCTGGATGCTCCTCACGCTGCGCTGCTGCGCGATCATCGCGATGAAGCGATCCGCACACGGGCTGCCAAACTGCTGGCTTCGTCGGCCTTGGCCCACCGCCAGGAGGTCGTGGACGGCTATCAGCCGGCACTGGAAAAGGTTGGAGATGTCGAGCGGGGGCGGGCCGTGTTCCGCAAGAACTGTTCGGCCTGCCACCGATTGGAGAATTACGGGGAAGCGATCGGCGCGGAACTCAGCGCCATCCGGGATCGCGGGCTGGCTGCGGTGATGCTCAATATTCTTGATCCCAACCGCGAAGTGAAGCCCCAGTTCCTGAACTACGTCGTGGTCCTCGACAACGGGCGGGCGCTCAGCGGCATGATCAAGGCGGAAACGGCAAACAGCCTGACGATCCGGAAGGCGGATAACACCGACGAAACCGTCTTGCGGGTGAACATCGAAGAACTCGCCAGCACGGGCATCTCGTTCATGCCCGAAGGTCTGGAAAAGCAGGTTGATGTGGACGCCATGGCCGACCTGCTGGCCTACCTGAACTCGATCAAGTAACCGACCGTGCGGCACGACCAGTGTGCCACGACGCTCCGCCGTCGTAATCAACCACCGCGCCTTGACGCAAGATCCCGCCCCCAAGTGTCTCGTCCGTCTCCGAGCCGCTACGCAGCAGAATCCACGACGGCTGAGCGTCGTGGCACATTGGCCGCCCGTTTCGCGGACGCGCGGCGGCGGCTACAATCCCCCGTTTTGCCGCCCCGGCGGCACCCCCGTTTCACTCTGGATGATCGCCCGCCATGTCTGATCCCTTGCAGGGCCTGTGGCCCGCCATGCTCACCCCCCTCGACGCCCACGGAGAACCGGCATTCGGCGAAACCGAGAAGCTGGTCGAGCTGTTTGTGCAGCAGAAGCTGGGCGGAATCTATCTCCTGGGATCAACGGGTCAGGGCCCACTGCTATCCGTGGCGCAGCGCCAGGCGATTGCGCAGTGCGTCATCGAGACGGCCAGCCGACGAATTCCCGTGATGGTCCACGTGGGCGCGGTGGCGACCGACGACTCGGTCTCGCTCGCCCGGCACGCCGCTCGCCTCGGCGCGGATGCCATTTCCAGCGTCGGACCAATCTACTACCGGGCCGCCAACGACGCCGTGTTCGAGCATTACCGGCGGATCGGCAGCGCCGGTGAGCTGCCGTTCTACGTCTACCATTTGAGCGCTGTGAACACATTGACGCTGGGCGGTCGCGAGTATGTCGACCGGTTGCTCAGTATCCCGTTCATCGCCGGCATGAAGTTCACCGATCGCGACCTGTACCAGCTCGGATTGATCTGCTCGTACGCCGGCGACCAGCTGCGTATCTTCAGCGGTGCCGATGAACTGCTCTGCCAGGCGGCGATGTGCGGAGTGGTCGGCGCGATCGGCACGTTCTACAACATCTGGGGCCCTGCCGCGCAAGCCGCCCGTTCCGCATTCGTGGGAGGATCCGTTACCGCCGGCATGCGATTCATGACCGTCTTTCAGCAGGCGCTCGATGAAGTCCTCTCGTCCCGTTCCACCTGGACGTTTCTACGATCCGCAATGCGGTTGAAGTATAGCATCGACATCGGGCCCTGCCGCTCGCCGCTGGGCGTGACCGACGCCGAATGGCAGGACCAGGACGTAGAACGAATCCTGCGCCGGGTCGATGAAGTGGACTTGGCGTAGAGCGGGCTTGGGGCTGAAGGCTTGGGGCCTCGCGCGTTCGATGCGGGTTCAGCAGGCGGGCGGTATCCGAGTAGGAGCACTCGTACTCAGCGCAGCGGTACTCGTACTCGAATCCGCGTCGTACGCGATGCGATCCGGACCTGCCAAGCGCAGCCGCGGCCAGAGCGAGCCCGCGTCGTCGGGCCGCTCTGTCGAGTAGGAGTACGAGTAGGAGACGCTGTACTAGCCGATCCGGCTTTTGCCGACCCAAGGTTGCAAGACCGCCGGGACGAGAATCGAGCCGTCGGCTTGCTGGTAGTTCTCGAGAATCGCAATCAGTGCTCGGCAGACGGCGACGGCGGTACCGTTCAAGGTATGAACGA
The DNA here is from genome assembly GCA_050186685.1 of Pirellulaceae bacterium. Lineage (GTDB taxonomy): Bacteria > Planctomycetota > Planctomycetia > Pirellulales > Pirellulaceae > CAZFLF01. Next base: position 5,298 of record JBFWYF010000269.1, on the reverse strand, counting down.
AGTGGGTCCCCTTCTCGCCCTTCTTGCGGTACCGCACGTTCAGGCGGCGAGCCTGATAGTCGGTGCAGTTCGACGTACTGGTGATTTCCCCCCAGTCGCCGCGCCCCGGCATCCACGCCTCGAGATCGAACTTGCGGTAAGCTGGCCCGCCCAGATCGCCCGTCGCTGTGTCGACAACGCGATAGGGAATTCCTAGTTCGTCAAAGATCTCGCATTCGAGCTCGCAGAGCGCATCGTGCATGGCATCGCTCTGGTCGGGCAAGGTGAACGCGAACATTTCAATCTTGGTGAATTGGTGGACGCGGTAGATGCCGCGGGTCGCACGGCCGTGGGCGCCGGCTTCCGTGCGGAAGCAGTGGCTGACGCCGCAGAGCCGGATCGGCAACTGTTCTTCGTCGAAAATCTGGTCGGCATAGAGTCCGCCGAGCGTAATCTCCGCGGTCCCGATCAGGCTCAGATTTGAATCCTGAATGCTATAGACCTGGGTCTCGGGGCCTCGCGGGATGAAACCGATGCCTTCCAGGATGCGATCCTGCGCCAGATCGGGGGTAATGGTGGGGGTGAAACCCTTGCCGATCAGCTTGTGGACGGCGAACTGCTGGAGCGCCAGTTCCAAAAGGACGGCTTCGTTCTTGAGGAAATAGAACCCGTGGCCGGTCGTGCGGGCTCCGCCGTCGAGATCGATCAGTCGGTGGCGTTCGCCCAATTCCACATGATCGAGGGGTTGGAAGCCAAGTTCGGCGATCGCCTGCCGTCCACGCCGCACTTCGCGGTTCGCTCCGTCGTCGGCGCCGCGGGGGGCCTGGGGATGCGACAGATTCGGAATGGCTGCCTGGATCGCCAGCACCTGCGTTTCGAGCTTGTCGTGTTCTACTTGCGCCGCGTCCTTCTGTTCGCGCAGTTTCCGGCCTTCTTCCTTGCGTGCGTCGCGTTCGGCGTTGTCTTTCGCCTTGCCGATCGACTTCGACACCTCGTTCGCTTGCCGGTTCAGCTCCTGGACCTGCTGTGCCAGCTCGCGCCGCCGAGCCTCGAGGGCGAGCAGCTGATCGATCTCGACTCGAACACCGCGGTCAACGCAGTTCTGCTTCACGACCTCGGCGTGTTCCACAATGAACTTACGGTCCAACATCGATATAACTCCGGTATTACGGGCGGGGTTGCGGGCGGGGGGCCGGCTCCGTCCGAAAACCGCGTCGCCGCTACCCTGGCCCCCCTGGCCCTCTTCCGCAGTACCAGGAGAGGGGACTTGGGGAACCGCTTCGGGGTCAGCTGTGTGGGGTTTCGGACAAAGTCTAGAGACGGCAATTGGTGATCTGGGTTTCCAGAATGGCCGCGGCCCCCAGTGTTTCGAGCTTGTCCATGACGTCGATGACTTCCTTGCGTTTGACCATCACCTGGACGGCGCACCAAGCGGCATCCTCCAGCGCGCTGACCGTGGGCGAGTTGTACCCTGGTGTGATCTTTTCGGCCTCCGCCAGGCGCTCGCGGGGAATGTTGTATTCCAGCAGCGAGTAGGTTCGGGCCACGACGACCCCCTGCAGGCGGCGCACGACCCGGTCGGCGATATCGGGATAGCGCTGTTCGCGATTCTGGACGAGCAGCGTCTCGTAATGCCCGACATCGGTGAGGACCCGCAGCCGGTTTGCCGCCAATGTGGAACCCGTTTCCACGAGATCGACGATGGCGTCGGCCACGCCCAGCGAGATCATGATTTCCACCGATCCCGACAGCGGCACCAGGTGGACCGTCGCGTGGTTGGACGCAAAGAAGCGTTCGGTTACGCGAGGAAAACTCGTGGCGACGCGTTTGCCGTGGAGGTCCCTGGGGATGTGGCATGCCGAGTCCTCGGCCACACAGACAGACAACCGGCACTTGCCGATCCCCAGCGCTAGGCGGTGGATGAGATCGACGCCCGCTTCGGCCAGCAGATCGCTGCCGGTGATGCCCAGGTCGATGGCTCCTTCCGCGCACAGGACGGGGATGTCCTCGGTGCGGAGGAACGTGATTTCGACCGGCATTTCGCTGACGCGGGCAAACAAGCTGCGTTCCTGCCGGCGGAAGCTGAGGCCGGCCTGGGCGAGCAATTCCGCGGACTGCTCGGCCAGACGTCCTTTACTGGGAAGTCCGATACGGAGGCTTTTCATGGTTCGGGGTCCTGGTGAGATCGGCGATCAAGGGCTGGGCGGGTTGGCGGGCCGAGCGGCTTTCTCGTCGAGTCCGGAAATGCCGAAACGGCGTGCCAGCTCGGCCTCGACTTCGCCCAACGCGATGTCCCGGTAGCCGAGCAGCACGAAGAGGTGATAGACCAGGTCGGCGGCCTCGGCGACCAGCTGCTGCCGTTTCTCGGGTGCTTCGTCCGACTTGCGCGCGGCCCGTACCACCTCGGCGGCCTCCTCCATGACTTTGCAGCCCATGCGATCGACGCCGCCCTGCAACAGGGTCGTCGTATAGGATCGGGCTGGCGGATTGGCCTTCCGCTGCTGGATCACCGCCATAAGTTCATCGAATACCGTCTGATCGGCCATGAGGCACCTTGCGAATCCGGCAACGGTCCTACAATGGGATGAGCGGCGCGCCTGGCGGCCGCCGCAGTCCCTTTCCCGTCCGGCGGGTTGCAGCATACCCGACCGGGGCCGGCAGCGGTATGCCGGCCCGCCGGCTGTCGGCGGCCCCCCGGATCTGTCCCTCGCCTCCCATCGCTATGACCGATTTGAACCTCAACTCGTTGGCTTTCAACACCTTTCCCCCGCTCCGTGACGCCTGGTATCTGACCGGCCCCACGGCCAGCGGCAAGACGTGCGTCGGGCTGGAGCTGGCCGAGCTGCTCGGTGCGGAAATCGTCTCGCTCGACTCCATGGCGATCTATCGCGGTATGGACATCGGCACCGCGAAGCCCTCGCTCGCCCAGCGGCAGCGCATCCCCCACCATCTGCTCGACTTCGTCGACCCCGATGTGATGTTCTCGTTGTCAGAGTACGTCCGGTCGGCTCACCAGGTCGTGCATGCGATCCGGGCGCGAGGGCGGGAAGTGCTGTTCGTCGGGGGGACCCCGCTGTATCTCAAGGCCTTGTTGCGTGGAGTCTATCCGGGACCGCCGGCCGATTGGTCGTTCCGCGAGGAAATTGAGCAGGAACTGCAGGTGCACGGCGTCGCGGCGCTGCACGCGCGGCTGCAGTTGGTCGACCCGCTCTCCGCCGCGCGACTCCATCCGCACGACAAACGGCGGATTATCCGGGCGTTGGAAGTCTATCGGCAAACGGGCCAGCCGCTGAGCCATCGGCAAACCCAGTTTGACGAAGGGACACCGGCGGCAAAATGCCGTGTTTTTGTCCTGTCCTGGTCGCGAGCCGATCTGCAGGCACGCATGGACGCTCGGGTCGACGGCATGTTTGCCGCCGGATTCGTCGATGAAGTACGTCGCTTGCTCGCCCGCGACCAGCCGCTCAGCCGCACGGCCGCGCAAGCCGTCGGCTACCGGGAAGTCCTGGACCATCTCGCGGGCAAACGCGATTTTGCGGCGACGGTGCAGGCGGTGAAAACGCGGACGCGACAGTTTGGGAGGCGACAGGACACGTGGTTCCGCAGTCTGTGCGAATGTCGCCCGGTCCCCCAGCAAATTGACTCATCCCCTGCCGCCACGGCCGCCGAAATTGCCGAATCAGGGCGCCTCGTAGCGAACTAGGCGAGTTCTCGCGCCTTCTCTAGAATACGCGGCTTGATTTTGACACCCAGAGCGTCAGGCGCGGGGGACATTCGCGGAAGGAGATTCCATTGCTACGGACTCATACGTGCGGCGAACTGCGTGCCGCTTCGGTCGGTCAGGACGTCACCTTGTGCGGCTGGGTGGATACCTCGCGCGATCACGGGGGCGCCGTGTTTGTCGATCTGCGGGACCGGTATGGCAAGACTCAGGTGGTCTTTGCGCCCGAAGGAGGCGCTGACCTCGTCGAGCAAGGTAAGAAGCTCCGCTCCGAGGATGTGATCCGCGTCACCGGTCGGATTGCTCATCGCCCCGCCGGTACGACGAATACGAAACTGGCCACCGGCGAAATCGAGTTGCGCGTCGTCCAGCTCCAGGTGCTGAACAAGGCCAAGACGCCTCCCTTCACCCCGGGCCAACAAGATCTGCCAGGCGAAGATATCCGGCTCAAGTACCGCTATCTGGATCTGCGGCGCGACGCGATGCAACGCACGCTGCTGCTGCGCAGCCAGGTCATCAAGCGGATGCGAGACTATTTCGAGGAACACCGCTTCATCGACGTCGAAACACCGATCCTCGGACGGAGCACGCCGGAGGGAGCCCGCGACTACCTGGTGCCAAGCCGCGTGCATCACGATTCGTTCTACGCCCTGCCCCAATCGCCCCAGTTGTACAAGCAGATCCTGATGGTGGCGGGGTATGACCGTTACGTCCAAGTCGCGAGGTGTTTCCGCGACGAGGACCTGCGCGCGGACCGGCAGCCGGAATTCACGCAGCTGGACCTCGAAATGTCCTTCGTCGATGCGGACGACGTCATGGGCATGATCGACGGCTTGATGGCTCGTCTGTCCGCTGAATTGTTGGGGACGGAACTGAAACTCCCCCTGCCGCGGATGACGTACGACGAGGCGATGGAAAGATACGGACACGACGCCCCGGACCTGCGTTTCGGTCTCGAGCTGGTCGACTGCACGGATCTCGCCGCGGAGGCGGAGTTCCGCGTATTCAAGGAGGCGGCCCAGAGCGGGCTCAAGGTCCGCGGCATCAATGCGACCGGCGGTGCGTCGCATTACTCGCGCAAGTTGATCGACGAACTGACCGAATACGTCAAGCATGACTTCGGTGCCAAGGGACTGGCGTGGTTCCGCGTTGAACCGGACGGCAAATTGTGGTCGCCGATCTCCAAGAATATTGCCGACAGCCTCCTGGTCCGTTTCGGCGAGCGCATGCAGGCCAAGCCGGGCGACATTTTGTTTTTCGTCGCGGATAAATGGGAGATCACCTGCAAGGCGTTGTACGGGCTGCGCAAACGCATCGGCGTCGACCTGAAGCTGTACGACCCCAAGCAAATGCATTTTTCGTGGGTCGTCGAGTTCCCCATGTTCGCGTATGACGAAGAGGAAAAATGCTGGGCCGCCATGCACCATCCGTTCACTGCGCCGCGAGACCAGGACCTCGAGCTGCTGCGGACCGATCCGGGCAAGTGCCGCGCGAAGGCGTATGATCTGGTCATCAATGGCTACGAGGCGGGTGGCGGTACCATCCGAATCCACGACTCGGTCGTGCAGCAACAGGTGTTCGACCTGCTGGGAATCGAC
>JBFWYF010000268.1:0-8594 GCA_050186685.1 Pirellulaceae bacterium | reverse complement strand
ACAGCTCGCCCGCCGCAGCGGAGCGCTGGGCGCGGGGCGGTCCTCCTCGCGACCCGCACTGATAATCGTTGCCGGTCCCCGTCAGCATCTCGCCCAGCTCCTGGACGGCCACAGCCTGCAGTTCGCTGAACATGTGTAGTTCCTCGAGCCCGGGCCGCAGGATCTCTCGAGCCCGGGCATACATGCGGGCGGTGGCGGCGATCGCTCGCTCAATGCGAGCCAGTTCGTCGGCATCCTTGCGCCGACGCAGGCGGTAGAGGTCCGGCTCGACGTCGACGTGCTGCGCGGCCCCGAATGCCAACCCCAAGTGCGGTCCAAAACTGGAGAACTCGACGCCGATGCGGCGATATTTGCGCCCGGCGAGCGCGCCGGCCAGCACCTCCGCCGACGCCTGACGCTGATCGTTGCGCAGCGTCGAGTGCTTCTGCGCCTGGTAGGTCGCCACGGTATCAGCCGCACACCGTTCGGGCTCCCGGTTCGGGGCAACCAGGGCGAGGTGCCCATCCGCGGCCAGCGCAGCGACCGGCTGAAACAGCCAGGCAAATCGGGGCCCGGCCAGGTACTGAACGTGCTCCGTCTGCGTGACGATCACCAAGTCGAGCTGCTGCCGGTGCATCACATCCAGCAACCTGCGCTGCCTGGCCCGACATGCATCTACATCCACATCGAGATTCGCCATGCCATCCTGCCTTATGCTGGGGAACGGCCTATGCCAGGAACCGAGAAGCAAATGCCGTCTTGAAGTATTCGATGCCACGACGGATGATCAGCACATCGTTGCCCATGGTTACCATACCGCACCCCAGGTCGACGGCCCGATCCGCGAACTTGGCATCCGGCGCAACGCAACCCCAGCTCTTCCCATGCCGCCGGCAAGCCTCCGACACCTGACCGATGGCCTGCCACAGCCGGTCATCGTGAAACTGTCCCGGAATCCCCAGTACGACCGACAGATCGGTGGGTCCCACAAAGAGCAAATCGACGCCCGGAATCGCCGCGATGTCCGCCACGCGTTCCACAGCTGGCACCGTTTCGATCTGAATCCCGGCCAGCGTGTGCTGGTTCGCATCGGCACAGAACTGGGCCACCGGCTTGTGAGAGTAGTTCGCATCGCGGCCGGTGAGAATCGTGCCGCGTTCTCCGACCGGCGGGAACTTGGTCCAGCGCACGAACTGCTCGGCCTGGTCGACCGACCGGATTTGCGACGCCATCACGCCGCTCATGCCCATTTCGAGGACTCGTGTCACTTCCCAATACCCAATGGGGGGCATGCGGACGATGCAATCGTATTGATTCGCGCGGGCTGCTAGACTGGTCACGTACAGTTGGTCGGGAGTAGGCGTCGAATGTTCGGCGTCGACCCAAAACCCGTCGTAGCCACCAATTTGAGCGAACATCTCGATGAACAGCGGATGAACAATCCGCCCGAGTGAAAACACGCGCAGGGTCTCGCCCTCCGCCATCCGCTGCTTGAAAGTCTTCATGGTTGCCTCGTCGGTTCACCGGATCCCGGCATGCCTGATTGCTTGCGGGGTAGCCTAACGTTCATGATGCCCACCCGCAACGTGGCCCGACGCTACAATCGGTACGCCCGATTGCTGATTCTCGCCTTGGTCCTAGGTCTGACGGTGATGTGGCTGGAGAACAGTCTCGTATTCCCCGCGCCCCGCTATCCGGAAGGGGTCTGGCAGCCCGCGCACGTCGCCGTGGAGGACGTTTACTTCCAATCGGCCGACGGGACGCCCCTGCACGGTTGGTTCATCGACCATCCTGATCCCGTGGCCCTGGTCCTGTACTGCCACGGCAACGGCGAGCACCTGGGATTCCTCGATTGGCTGTTCGCCGAGTTTCACGAGCGCGGCTGGCTGGTCTTCGCCTTCGACTATCGCGGCTATGGCCGGAGCGGCGGGCGAGCCACGGAAGCCGGCGTCCTGGCGGATGGGCACGCGGCATTGTCGTGGATGACAAGCCGCCTGGACGTTACGCCCGCGGACATCGTGATCATGGGGCGATCCATCGGCGGCGCGGTCGCCGTCGACCTGGCCGCCGCACACGGCGCCCGGGCCTTGGTGCTGGAGAGCACCTTTACGTCGGTTCCGGACGTGGCCGCGCGCTGGTTCTGGAATGCACCTATCCGCTGGCTGCTGCGCACGCGGTTTGATTCCGAGTCCAGAATCCGCCAGTACTCCGGACCGCTGTTCCAGAGCCATGGCACCGCCGACACGATCGTGCCCCTGGATCTGGGCGAGCGACTGTTCGCCGCCTGTCCCAGCGCCGACAAGGAATTCCTGGCGATTCCCGGCATCAATCACAATGAGCTGTCGCCGCCGGCCTACTACGCCGCCCTCGAGCGGTTTCTGGCCCGGCATCCGGCCAGCCGAACGGATCGCGTTCAATAGGCCGGGCGAGTTTGCAGGAAAAAGGCTTTCTTCTCCCCGGGCAGTGTGAAATCAAAACCGCACGACCGGAAAAAGTCCTCGGCCGACGTGATGGCCATGACCTCCAGGATGTTTCGTTCCCGGGCGCGGTCGATGCAGGCCTGCACAAGCCGCTTGCCGATGCCATGCAGCCGGTACGGCTCGGCAACGCATAAGCTCCGCACCTCGGCGAGCTTCTTCGAATAGATCTCGAGCGCCACGAATCCGATGAGCTGGCCATCTTGTTCCGCGACAAACCCGTCGTCGAGCAACTCCTCGATTTCATCGAGTGTCCGGGGCAGCAGTTTCTGCTGCGCCACATACGGCTCGATCAGTTCCAGCACCCGCGGACCGTCGGCACGCTGCGCCGGGCGAATAACACACGGAGAATCAGGATCACGTGAAGCCATCTCAAGAACCGCCCATTCGGCCAGGTTGAGGCGCGGTGGTAACTCGGCCAGATCTCAACCCGGCGTCATGGAGTGCACCCGCAGGAATCGGTACTATAGCCAATCCTGCAAACTTCGAGGATGCCGGAGAATCCGCCATGACCTGGAACGCCCGCCATTGGTTACTCGTCTGCCTGGTTACCTGGGCCGTGACGTCGCGCGCCCGAAGTGACGACTCGACCAGGTTGCGGGATTTGTGGCCTGAGCATGCGCCAGGCGAAACAACCGCCGATCGAGGCACTCCCCTGCCGCAGCGAGCAAACGAGAAGCCCCCAGCCACGCGGCTGGCCGGCATCACCTGCCCCCAGCTGGAGCGGTTCGATCCACCGACAGACCGCCGCAACGGTACCGCCATCCTGGTCTTTCCCGGAGGTGGCTACAACTATGTCGTCTCCGACAAGGAAGGGTCTGAAGTGGCCCAATGGCTCAATGGGCTGGGAATCACTGCGTGGGTCGTGCGCTATCGGACAAAACCAGCCGTGTCGACTGACGAGCCGTTATGGCGCAGGCCGCTGCAGGATGGCCAACGCGCGGTGCGGACCGTGCGGCATCACGCCGCCCAGTGGGGACTTCGGGCCGACCGCGTAGGTGTGCTGGGATTCTCGGCCGGCGGTCTCACGGCCGCCGTCGTCGCCGCACGATTCCATCAGCCGGCCTATGAACCGCAAGACGCGATCGACCAGCAGTCTTGTCGCCCCGACTTTGCGATGCTGGTCTATCCCTGGAAGCTCGTGGACGAGTCGACCGGTCAACTGGCGGATTACCTGCCCGTCTCGAAGGAACATCCCCCGACGCTGCTCATCCACGCGCATGACGACGGCGTCACCTCGTTGAGCAGCGCGATGTTGTACGCCGCGCTGAAACAGCACCGCGTTCCCGCGGAACTGCACATTTATCAAAGCGGTGGTCACGGGTTCGGGATGCGCGCTGCCGCCGACAGTCCTGCCGCGGCCTGGCCGGCTCAGGCCGCCGGCTGGCTTCAGCAGCAACACTGGCTTGACGTTGCTACCGCCCCGTAACGTTCGTCCGTGTGGCCCGCTCGGCCCGAGCAGTGAAGGAGCAGAGAGCGCTGAGCCGCCGAGCGACCGGCGGGCCACTCTCGGCGGACCGCTCGGGCCCAGGGCGACGCGCAGCGGCTTGGCCGCTTAACGCCGCCCTGGGCTGCCTTGCCCGGCGGTCATACGACCTGCAGGGCGACCTCTTCTGCCAGTCGCTTGCGGGCGACGTGCAGGCGGCGCTTGATCGTGCCGAGCGGCGCAGCGAACGCGTCGCTCATTTCGATCAGCGTCTGGCCGCGGACGTAGAAGGCTTCCAACGTCTCGCGATCCAGTTCCCGCAGCCGCTCGAGCCCCTCTCGGACATGCGTTGAACGCTCCTGCTCGAGCGCCACCGCCAACGGCGTTCGGTGCTCGATGCAGTTCGCCTCCAACGTCTCCGAATCCGTCGGCCGATCCGGATCGCGGCGCACGATCCGATTGATCGCCATCCGGTGCGTGATCGACTTGAGCCAGCCGCCGAAGCACTCGACGTCCCGCAGCTGGTTCAACTTCGTCATCGCCTGAATGAAGACGTCTTGAGCGAGCTCCTGAGCTTCGTCGTAGTCGCCCAACCGGCGGACTGCGACCGCGACGACCGTTCGCTCGTAACGGCGAAACAGCTCGCCAAACGCATCGCGGTTTCCATGCTGAGCAGCTCGGACCAGTTCCCCAGTGGTCGCCAATTCCACATCGATCAACGTGTTCACGGGAGTTCTCTCGGGTAAAAGCGCGATAGCAGGTGCGGAATTCGGCGGGCAGAGAAGACCACGCTCAACGAGGTCCCTCGGCCGGACTTCCGACCTGGCAGACGCACAAGTGCTGCTGACGATCTGTCAGGCGATCAGCTACTTATGGCCGTACCAGGCCCGCCGGACGGTCGAAGGCCGCCCCAACTGGGCGACACCGGACAGGCCGCGTACTTGGCTTGCCAGCGCAACGACGATTCACTCGTAAGGAGGAATTCGCCGAGCGATTTACAAGCGCAGCACGCCATCTCGCGCACAAAGAGGCGCATCCGCTGGAGTGAATGGACCAGCGTCGCGACCACGTTCGTGCGATCATTACGATCGTTGACCTGAACGTTTACGGTGGTCGTATGAATGCGACGCATGACCATCCTCCTGGCGCTAATGCGCACCAAAGAGAGAACCTAAGCCTTGATACATCCTCAAATTACGAACGAAACTCCCTCGCAGCCTGGCTATCGGGAGCTGACACAAGCATAGTCTGGGTCGGTTTCCGCGGCAAACCGGATTTCCACCCGGCCGCCGGACCAAGTCAGGCTAGAGCATCAGACCGTTCGATGCTTCTAAGACGAGTCATCGACGGAATGGTTCGCGAGGTTGTCAAGAATTTTTAGAAATGTTGGCGACGGCGCGGACCCGAGCGGTGAATGGGCAGAGGACGCAGAGCCGCCGAGGGACCGGCGGGCCACTCTGGGCGGACCACTCTCAGAAGCGAGCAGGCTTCCGCTACAATCTTCGTATATGTCGCTATTCGAATCGATGGAAGCCCGCAATCGACGCCAAGTCCAGCCTCTGGCGGCCCGCATGAGACCCCGAAAGCTGGACGAATTCGTCGGACAGCAGCATTTTCTGGGCGAAGGCAAACTGTTACGACGCCTGATCAAGTCGAATCGACTCGGCTCGATCCTGCTCTACGGACCGCCGGGCAGCGGCAAGACAACCTTGGCTCAGCTGCTGGCTTCGGAAACCCACAGCCGCTTTCGCCAGCTGAGCGCCGTGACCAGCGGTGTCAAGGAATTGCGCGAAGTGTTGGAAGGGGCGCGCGATGAAGTGGCGGCCGGGGGCAAACGGACGCTGCTGTTCATCGACGAAATCCACCGCTTCAACAAGGCACAGCAGGACGCCCTGTTGCCGGACGTCGAGGACGGGACGGTGGCGCTGGTCGGAGCCACAACCGCCAATCCGTTTTTCTCCGTGGTCAGTGCCCTGGTCAGCCGCAGTCAGCTGTTCGAATTCCACCCGCTGTCGGTCGACGACATCCTGGGACTGCTCCGGCGGGCACTGGTCGATTCGGAGCGAGGCCTGGGCAGGATCCCGGTGCAGGCGGACGAGGAAGCCCTGCGCTTCTTGTCCGAAGTGTCCGATGGGGACGCACGTCGGGCGCTGAATGCCCTGGAAATCAGCGTCCTGTCTTGCGACGAACGCCCTGCACTCCTGACCCGCGCCCTGGCGGAGGAATCGGTGCAGCGCAAGGCGATTGAATACGATCCCACCGGCGACGCACACTACGACTCCACCAGTGCCCTGATTAAGAGCATCCGGGGGAGCGACCCGGACGCAGGTCTGTACTGGCTGGCCCGGATGCTGGCCGCCGGTGAGGACGTTCGTTTTCTCTGCCGTCGTCTGGTAATTCTCGCCAGTGAGGACATTGGCAATGCCGATCCGCATGCGTTGCCGCTGGCCGTGGCGGCTCTGCATGCTTGCGAATTCGTCGGGCTGCCCGAGTGCCAGCTGACCTTGTCCCAGACCGTCACTTATCTGGCCTGCGCCCCGAAATCCAACGCCTCGACGTTGGCCATTTCCGAGGCGTTGGCGGACGTCCGCCAGGGGCGTCTCGTCCCCGTTCCCGTGCATCTGCGGGACTCCCATTACCGCGGCGCGGAACAGCTGGGACATGGCGTGGGATACGAATATGCGCACGATGCCCCGGATGGCATTGCCGCCCAGGACTATCTCGGGGTGGAACGGGAGTACTATCGGCCGGTGGAGCGGGGCTTTGAAGCGGAGCTCGCCCGGCGTCTGGAGAGGATCCGAGACCGGCTGCGATCCCGCCCTGCCCCGCCCTCGCCGGATTCGCTGGACGATTGACTCGGCTGGCTCGTACGCTCAGGATGGAAGCTGCGGTCTGCCCGGGGCAGCCGTACGCCACTGCACATACCGGCAGAACTCTCGCGCCCCCCGCGTGTTAAATGGGTGCGAGACAACAGGACACAGGGGTATTCCCTTGTCGTTGAACGAATCATCGGTCCAAAACTATGCACTGCACGACCCGGACGTGCGGTTGATGCTGCAGGTGCGCGAAGGCAGTGGCTCGGCGTTCGAGGAGCTGGTGTTTCGTTACCAGAATCGGCTCGTTACGGTTCTCGAGCAGCTGGTCCAGCGTCGCGAGCAGGCGGAGGACCTGGCACAGGAGGTGTTTCTGCGGGTATACCGGGCCCGCGGCAGTTACAAACCCGACGCAAAGTTCTGTACGTGGCTGTTCACGATCGCCAACAACGTGGCGAAGAACGCCAAACGGTCGATGGCTCGACGCCGCGAAGTATCGGCATCAACGCAGTCGGACAGCGACCGGGCGGTACGTCTCGACCAGATGGCGCAGGCTGCGAGCACCTTCATGCCGGCTCGGCAGGCCGAGAAGCTCGAGCGATCGGCCATGGTACGGGAGGCGATCCAGCTACTGGACGAACGGCAGCGTATGGCACTGATGTTGTCCAAGTTCGAGGGGCTCAGTTATGTCGAGATCGCCGCCGCCATGGGGTTGAGCGTCGAGGCGACGAAGTCCTTGCTGTTTCGGGCTCGCGAAAAATTGCGGGAGCGATTGGAACCTTACATGAAGGACGGTGTGCATCCCACCGCCACGGCTGGCCGATCCGCCGAGGGTGGTGCGAACGAGCTGTAATACAGGCTACGAGGAATTACGGCGTGAGTGGGAACATGAGCAGTCCCGAGGAAACCATTCCCCAGACCGAACAGGTCGGCCAGCGCTTGATGGCATACCTGGATGGCGAGCTGGACGCGGCGGCGCGCAAAGCGATCCAGGAGCAGCTGTCGACGGATCCGGACCTCCGCCAACACATGAAGGAACTGCAGCAGACTTGGGACATGCTCGACGACCTCCCGCGCGAGCAGGTGGCCGACGACTTCACGCGCGTTACCGTCGAGATGGTCGCAGTCCACGCGGAAGGAGACGCAGAGCGGCGCGCCCGTGCGGTGGCGCGCTGGCGGATGGCGGCACTGTGCATGGGACTGATCGTCGCCGTCGTGGCGGGCATCGCCGGATTTACGCTCAGCAGCCGGTACTACTCGCGCGAAAACCGACAGCTGGTCGAAGACCTGCCGATTCTGCAGGAATTGGATTCCTACCGGAGTGCAGGCTCGATCGATTTCCTCCGCGCTCTCTATGAAGAAGGGCTGTTCCAGGAAGGTACTTTTCCGGAGGAACCGTCTCCGCCAGCGGGCGGATCCCAGGCTCCTGAAGCGGCGACGCGTGACGTGAATGCCTCCCGAGGACGATCCGATGCGAAGTAGCTTTTTGGCCTGCCTCCTGGCGGGGGTCGGCCTGATTACGTTATTGCTCGTCGCCACGTTTCCTCGCGTTGCCCGAGCGCTGGAAGATGAAGAGATCGAACAGCGCCTCGAGCGGCTGGAACACCTGGCACCGGCCGAGAAGGATCAGCTGCGGCGCAAGTATGACCGGTTCTCACGCCTGCCCGAATCGGAAAAGGAACGCTTGCGGAACCTGGAAGACTCGCTCGCGGAAGACCCGCAGGGCGCTGCGATGCGCGACGTCATGCGACGTTATCACACGTGGCTGGCGGACCTGAGTTTGCGGCAGCGTTCCGATCTGCTGCAATTGCCTCCTGAGCAGCGGATCGCCGAGATCAAGTCGGTGCTGGCCTCGCTGGTGGCCCTGCGCCGTCAGCAGCGTCAGCAGCAGATCGTCAC
>JBFWYF010000267.1:0-8602 GCA_050186685.1 Pirellulaceae bacterium | reverse complement strand
ATCCGCCGCATTGAGGTGTACGTCGGAGCTGGCAACGACTTGGTCCAAGTCCACCGCTCCGTCGTCCTACCAGCTTTTCTCGACGGCGGACCAGGGAACGATCGCCTCTTGGGCGGTGATGGCGACAGCCATCTCGACGGCGGAGACGGAGACGATGATCTCCAGGGAGGCCAGGGCCACGATGTTCTGGTCGGTGGTCCCGGAAACGACGGCTTGGATGGCGCTGGTGGCCTAAATCTCCTGATTGGAGGCCCGGGAGAGGATAACCTCGATGCGCGCCGAGGTGGCGGTCCAGAAGCGTTTGGAAGCATCCTGGTCGCTGGTACGACTAGCCTGGAGAGTGACCCCGCTGCTCTACGGCATGCGCTGGATCACGACTGGATTGCCCGCTTACGCAGTGGCACCCCATACGCCGTTGTCGTGAATGAATTGAACAGCTATCGTTTCACTCCCGGGATCACCGTCTTCGACGACCGATCCCGAGATCGCATCACCGGCGGACAAGCCCGCGACGTGTTCTTCGCCGACATCGACCGACAGGGTACGGACGACGACGAACTTCGTGAGACGGCGAGCGACGAACTCGTCGTAGACTTGGCCGAGCTATTGAGCCCTTGACGGGCTGGTCGACCTTGCCCGCAGCTCGGACGAAACTCATTAGCGACCTAAGAGGCGGTGTAAAATCCCCTCCTTCATCCCACGCTCGTTTCGTCACCGCGTGGAGCACGACTCCTCCAACATGTCGAACCATGCATCCAAGGACTCGAGTTCCGCGACATCTGCGGTCTCGCGGCGGCTCCGGGAACGCGAGTTGCCCAATCGCATGCTCTGCTCCGTTCCCGCCAGGAGGAACCGCTCGTCGGCAAACGCCGCATAGCGACCGACTTCCCCCGCGATGGTATCGTGTACCGCGGAAGTCCGCGCGTCGCGACCGTGCTGGGGAACACCCTCCCGATCAGACGCCTGCGGGACATAGGCCATAGCGGAGCCTGAATCCGGTTCGACTCGCAGCAGCCGCTCGACCCCTCCCAGGTAGTCCACGGACGAGTTCCAGTCGCTGTCGACTCCCGCAGCCGGCGCCGCTGCTGGGCCGGTGGCCAATACGCTCTGTGCGGTTGCCCGTTGCTGCTGGGCCCATTCCGCCGCCTCATGCAGCTTGCCAGGTTGAGCATAGTACGAAGCGTCCAGGGTCGCGATCAGCGGGCTCGACCGGGCACCGGCGAGACTGCCATTCCAGGCATAGACCCGGCCATCGGGAATGATGAAGTACCACTTGCCGGCCTGATCGACGATCCACTTTTCGTTGAGACGCGCCCAGTTCGTCTGGTAGTTGCCCGACGAACGCAAATTCAAGCGCTGATCCAACTCGATCGCCCGTCGCTGCACGTCGGTGATCGCCGCACCGTTCGAATTGGATCCCGAACTGCTCGAACCACCAGTCCCCGACGAGCCCTGGCTGCTGCCTCCCCCCTGCGTTCCGCCGGTTCCGTTGTTCGTGCCGTCGCCTCCCGTTTGCCCCGTTCCGCTGCCGGTATCGGCACCGTTCCTCGCTTCGCTGCCCGAGTTCGTTCCTCCACCTGAATTCGCTCCGCTGCCCGTCTCCGCAGGTGGCTCGGCATCATAGAGCTTGCGTGGGTCCGCGTTGTAGCTCGCGTCCAGCGTCGCGACATGCTTGCTCGTCATGAATCGCGTCGTGCCGTTCCACTGGAACAGCCGGCCGTCGTTCAAGAGGAACCACCACCCTCCCGCCTTGTCCTGGATCCACTTGGCGCCCGGGACACCCCAATTCGCGTGGTAGCTTCCACCAAACTTGAACCCATACTGCTGGTCGAGATCGTACGCTTTGCGAGCGAGCTCAGTGCCGACTCCGGAGCTTCCGCTGCTTCCGCCGCTGTTCTCGCCCTCGCTACCGCCGTGATTGCCACCCACTACCTGCACGTCATTCCAACGCAGCTGCAAGTTGCCGGCGCTCCCCGTGATCGTTGCCGTGTCCGCTCCCTCCCCTCCCTGGAATTCAACCACGCCGACGGCCGTCGCCGCGAACTGGTACTGGACGCCTTGGACAGCGATGGTCACTTGTGACCCGCTCGTCAGCGTGAACTGGTCGTTGGCGGCGGTGCCGAAAACGCGGACGGTTGAGCCCTGGTTTTGGACGAGGTTGGCCAGGGTGAGATCCACATCACTGTTGTACCCCTGCAGACATACGTACAGCGTCTGCCCCGCGGTGACTTGAACGTCCAGCCGCTCCCAATCGGCCTGAGTCTGCGCCGAGGCGATCAGTTGGTGCTGGGCATCGCAGATTCGCAGGTCGACATTGCCTGCCCCGTTGGCGAACGAGGCGAGCGCGGTGAACGTGCCCGAGCGAACGGCTGTCACCTGGTACCAGGCCTCGCCTTGCACCTGGACTCCCGCCAATTGCCGGAGATCGACGGCTCCTATCGCCTGTGCGGCCACGCGCAGCTCCGCATGGGCGTCGTAGTGACCGACATCTTCGCCCCCTCGGATGGCGACGGCGTAGGTCGTGCCCGCCGTCACGTCGAAACTGAGCACTTGGTTGGCGAACGAACTTTGCCCGCCGAGCAACTCCGCCCGCAGATTTAAATTGCTGGCCGTATCGAACGCCATCGACATGCGTCCCGACATCCCGGCCGTAAACGAGATGACGTCGATATCGCCTCGGGCGTTGATCAGACCGGAGAAGGATGTCGAGGTTCCGACGTTCCCCAGCGAGCGCGCGGTCGCGGCGGTCGAGCCGGCGTCGTCAGCAGGGAGGACACTCTCCAAGGCCCGCAGCACGTTCAGGCGGTGGTAGTGACCGTTGGTGACCGCGTCATAGACCAGATCGGCGGTCGACCACATCGTGTCGTAGATTTTGTCCTGGGTAATGTTCTGGATGCCGACGAACTGCATGGCCTCCCGGATCAGCGTGGCGGCACCCGCGACGTAGGGGGCCGCCATGCTGGTGCCCGAAGCGGCCACGTAGTCGTTCTTGATGCCGTCGGCCCCGAACACGTAGTCCGGCACGGTACTGGTGATATTGCGGCCAGGCGCGGCGATTACCCGATCGTGGCGCTGACTGAAGCTGCTGAGGTTTCCGTTGGTATCCACGCTCGCAACCGGTACGACGTAGCTGCTCGCTGCCGGATAGCTCAATCCCTTCGCGTTGTACGTGGCAAACGAATTACCGGCGGAGACGGAGATAAAGATGCCGTCGGACTCCAGCTGCGCAAACTCGTCCTCGAGCGTCGCCCAGTTTGGCGGAGCATGGGAATTCCAGGCCGCCCCGAGCGAGAGATTAATCGTCGTGATGGGATTCTCGAAATCGTTGCGGTGCAAGTGAACCCATTGCAGCGCCTGCTCGGTCCAGCTGAACGATCCTGCTCCACGGTCGTCGAAAACGCGGAGGGCCACGATGTCGACGCCCGGCGCCACACCGGAATAGGTGGCATCTCTGCTCCCCAGAATGCCCGCCACGTGGGTTCCATGAAAGCCGGCCGGACCATCGTCGTAAGGGTCCGCATCGTTCTCAGCGAAGTCCCAACCGCCAACAACCCGGTATCCCGTACCGAACCCACCGCCCAATGCCTGATGGTCGTACGCAATGCCGCTATCGATGACCACGACCGTCTGCCCAGAGCCCGTCAGACCATACGCGGCACGGGCCTGTTCGAGCCCTGTCAGCTGATGTGCTGTATTCAACTGGTTGCTGGTCAGCACGTGCTGCACCAGTGCGGGGTCGAACGCCTCCAGAGCGTTTTCCAGTGCCGGGGCGATCTCTGCGTATTGTTCTTCGGCGGCAGCAGACGGCGCCGCGCTGTCAGCCAGCAGCGCCACGGGTTGCGCAGACATTGCCAGCCGCTGTTCGAACGCTTCGAAACGTGTCTGGCGACCGCGGGCGGTCGATTGCTTGTGGGTGCGCATGAGGCGGCAGGTAGGCGAGTGTAGACGAGAAAGTGGCGGAGTTCCGGCCACAAGCAGTCGGCGCTGCACGAATGGCAGGCGTGCTGCGGAGGGGATGAGGACTGGCCGGCTCCACGCAACTATAGGTCACATCTCACGGCGCGCATCCGTGCGATACTGTCACGGGGCACCGTGCGCAAATCGGCAGGGGAGAGGCTAAGGCCGTTCAGAACAGACGGCCTGTTCGCTGCGCTCGGCGAAGGGCCGATCGGAGAAACGGGCGGCCACCGCCGCAGAGCAGGTCGCCGTCAGAATTCGCGTAACCGCTACCATCGCCCGGACACGTTCTGGCCAAGACGGATTCCATCTCGCTCGTCCTCCATGCATGCACCCGAGTCACCAACCCGGCATGCGTTGCTATCCGCGCGATGGACCACCTTCCTTGTCCCTGAAGTACCGTGCGAACGTCTTCTCGCGCCGCATCGCGTCCTGGCAGGACAACGCAAAGCGAGTGCCAGGCGCCTCACACGGCGATTTGCCGCTCGGGAGAGCCCAGGGCCCGATGTAAGAGTTACAAATGAGCGGAAATGCGATCCACGAATGAGCCGGGGGCGGCGAAGGATCAGGTGCGTCAGGCGGCCATACGCCGCAGGACGGGAGCGGCAGGCAGATGGGGCGACTCAAACTGCGGCACAATGCGTTTCAACTCGGCGCGAATGGCATCGTCGCCGTGTTCGATCGCGTCGGTAAGGCGGGCGACTGCCGCAGAAACCTGGTCAATCCGTCGCTGGCTCCCCTGCGTAATCAGAATCTTGGGATGCGAGGTCGGAAGGTGCCGTTCACCATCGACGTGGAGTTCCTCGTACAACTTCTCGCCGGGACGAATGCCCGTGAACTCGATCTCGATGTCGTCCCCCTCCCGTAACCCCGACAGGTGGATCATGTCCCGGGCCAAGTCGACGATCCGCACCGGTTCTCCCATGTCGAGCACAAAGATTTCACCGCCCTGCCCCATGGCACCGGCCTGGATGACCAGTTGGGACGCTTCCGGAATCGTCATGAAAAAACGCGTCATGTCGGGGTGGGTAACGGTGACAGGTCCCCCGGCAGCGATCTGATCGCGGAAGACGGGAACGACACTGCCAGCCGAATCAAGCACGTTGCCGAATCGGACCGTGACGAATCGACACGCCGAACGGTCGGCAAATGCCTGGACGTACAATTCGGCGACGCGTTTGCAAGCTCCCATCACGCTGGTCGGGTTCACTGCCTTGTCCGTTGAGATCATCACGAACGAGGCGACTTCGTACCGATGTGACAAATCCGCCATCAGCCGGCTCGCTCGGACAATGTTCTTTACCGCCTCGGTGGAGTTCACTTCCATCAACGGAACGTGCTTGTAAGCGGCGGCATGGAACACGATTTCGGGGCGATGCGTCTCGAACAGATGACGCATGCGGCCCTCATCGCAAACGTCGGCGATGCAGACGGCCACGTCGGTGTCGCGGGATCGCGGCAACAGGTCTCGTTCCAAATAGAACTGGCCCGTTTCGGACTGATCCACCAGGATGAGCTTACGAGGGGAAAAAGTCAGGAGCTGCCGACATATCTCGGATCCAATGCTCCCGGCACTCCCGGTAACCATCAACACGCGGTTCTCGAGCCAATGGTGCAGCTCTCGCAGGTTAAGCTCGACTGGCTCGCGGCGCAGCAGATCCTCGATCGACACGGTGCGCGGGCGCAAGTCCACGCGGCCATCGAGCAACTGCTCGTAACTTGGCAACACCTTGACGTCGACGCCGGTACGGCGCCCGTCTTCGACCAGTTTGCGAACCTGCCTGCCCGTCAGTTCCCCAGTCGTGATCAATACGGTCGTGACTTCCTGGCTTACCGCCAGAGAACACGTATCATCGAGAACCCCGATGACGGGAACACCGCCGATCGTCGATCCGACCAGGTAGGGGTCTTCGGCGACGAACCCGACGACGCAGTACGGCAAATGCTGGCCTCGGCGAATCGCACGGAGCAACGCTTCGCCGGAATCGTTCGCGCCGACGATAAACACGGGGGTTTGCGCGTGCCCTACGCGTCGCAGGCCACTGCGTTCCTGGATCAGGCGGCTGAGTGCCCGCAAACCTCCCACCGATACGATCGTCAGTCCGCAGTCCACCAGGAAGACGGTGCGAGGCACCGTCACGTCAGTAAGGAGAAGATAATCGACCAGCGCCCATACGACCGAACTGACGCCCGCCGCCTTCAAGATCGTCGTTAGGTCATGAAAGGTTACGAATCGCCGCCAACCGTGATAGACGCGAAAAAAGCCGAATACGGAAGTTTTAACGACCAGGATCCAGACAAGCGTCGAGACGAAAGTGGTGTATTGTTCAGGGCTGATGACTCCATCAAAGCGAATCCAGTAGGCGGCGAGGTGAATCAGCGTAAACACGGGCAGCATTCCCAGTGCAATCAAGGAATGCCTTAGATGACTTCGGGAAAGCATGACGAAATTCATGGTCAGCTCTAGTAGTCGGAACGCGGGACGGGACGCGCAGCAGTCGCTTCGCGCCGCGAACTAGTGTGCGAAACGCTTAACTTCGCGTCGGCGAGTTGGTTCAACAGCTCCCTGTCGTATGGCGACCTTCGCAGGCACCATTCCAGATGCGACACGGCCTCCTCGTACTGCTCACTTTGACTCAGCAATTGGGCAAGGCGTTTTCTCATTTCCGAGTTCTGAGGAGATAAAGCAACCGCTTCGCGTTGACATTTCAACGCCAGTGGCAGATCACCCAGGAATGCGTGCACCTGCTGTAACTCGTGCCAGCGACTCGCCGCCAGTGCCGGTTCTTCCTGAATCGATCGTTGCAACGCCGTCACATACCGAGGCGTCACGGCCTTCGCCTGCGCTTCCAGCGAGAGCCGGCAATAATAGGCAAATAGCATCCGCAACCCGGAGAGATCCGGATCAAAAGCACCTAAGAACAACTCAACCGGTAACTGCGGAGCCAGCCCATCGATGATCAACTGCTTGACTTCGTCTTCTCGGCGAAAGGCATGTCGCCAGTACTGAATGGCAGTCGCAAGATCGCCATACAGGGCGGACTCTTGGCCCATCGCATACAGAACTCGTCCATCGTACGGCCGCACGCGGACTGCCTGGCGTATCAATTCGAGCTTCGCTTGCGGACGAGGTGTTTCCAGGAAGGACAACTCAGCGAGGAACACGTACCCCAAGCCCTGCAACGGGGACAGCCGTATCGCGGCTCGCGCGTGCTCGAGGGCAGCATCCAGATTTCGGCGATTGTCACCGATCGCTACGTCTAACCACGCATCCTGTTGCTGCCTTGTCGGAAACGCGGAGGCAAGTGCCGCGTCGCGAATCTGCGACAGGACGAGCGGGTTCTCGGATATCTGTTGCTGCGCATCGAATTGACGCAACTTGACGCTCGCCAGCGCGAGGCGCGCGCGAGGGTTCCAGGGATCCCGGTGGACAACCAATTCCAGCAACTGTCCGACTCGGGCCAGCTCGTCGGTGTCGCCACCAGCCAACGGCGCCAATTCCGACGATTCTGCCCGGGCCAAGCGCAAGTAACGGTTCCAGTGGGGCGACGCCCACGCCCCCGGCAGCTGAAACTGTACGGCAAATAGTCCGACGAGTAACGCCAGAGTCATGCACCCCAGTGCGGGAAGATGGGATGCCGACTGCATCCAGCCCGCGCGCGGGCGCGTCGTCCCGTTGGCCAGCGAGCTCCGCAGCTCGACAGGGAGCCGCGATAATTGACCAACGCGGCAGGCACTCGCCAACAGAAAGACGGTCACGCTTGCGCAAGCCGGTATGTACCAGACAAAATCGCCTGCAGAATGCAGCAGACTCGCGATGAGCCCTGGCACGATTGCCGCGGACAGCATTACGAGCCGGGCGTCGCATTGCGCCCTGAACCACGGCCCGAAGGCCCACCGCATCCCCAGCGCGAATCCCGTCAATACCAGCGTCAGCCCCACCACACCGGTTTCGAGCAGCAACTGAAAATACCCATTCTCGCCATAGCCAAAGTCCACGTCGTGGTGCTCTTCCATGTAGATCGGGTACACGACCCGGTGGCTGCCTACCCCGCTACCTAACCAAGCAAATTGCGGAATCGCCTTCCACTGGGCTTTCCAGAGGTTGAGCCGCGATTGAGATGCTACCTGTAGCGATCCGGATGCGAGCGTTTCTAATCGCGACGACAAGCGATCGGATCCATAGATCGCCAGTGCGACGAACAGAACCAATCCTAAGCCGCCCGCCGCACACAACGACCGCCATCCCAGCATTCGTTTGAGTACGAGCATGGTGACACACGTTGCCGCAGCGATGCCCAGACACAGCGCACCGCCTCGACTGAACGTCAGAATGGCGGCAGCCCACGTCAGACCGAACCCCACCGCCAGCAGCGAAGAAGCCAGCGGCCAGGGGGCGGGCCGGCGTTTCCCGGGGACAACGTGAAAGGACTTCTGGCGGTCTTCGCCGTGACGCCGTCGCATCCACACAATCAAGGGACCGATCCCGAGCGCCAAGAAATGGGCGAAGTGATTCTGGTTCTGAAACGTGCCAATGACCTTGCCCCAGGTGTCTCGGGACGGATGTTCATAGATCCACAGGAACTTGCCGTTGCCACCGAGGAACTGCACAACACCCAGGAATGCCATCCATAAGACCGCCAGC
>JBFWYF010000266.1:0-8623 GCA_050186685.1 Pirellulaceae bacterium | reverse complement strand
GAGTGTCCCGGCGACGATCCTCTCGCATCACGCGTGCAGCTGTGCAGCGGGGCCGTCATCGAAACCCATGCCCTGGCGTCCTACCATGCGCTCGGGTCGGACCGGGGCCTCACGCTTACGTATGACTCGCTGCGGGCGGACCCGCGCCCCATCATCCATATCGGCTTGACGGATTCGGCAAGCAATCCGATTCCGGACGCCGACCCCGGTATGCGGTTCGCCGCCGAGCTGCGCATGCTGGATATTCCCTACGCGCCGCCGCCGCTCGGTTGCGTCTGTGAGCTCGTTGGGTTGTCGGGTGAGGAGAACCTGTGGACTTACACGGATACGAGCCGGCTGGATGTGGCGTTGCAGGTCGATCTGACGGATCAGCCTTCGGGACTCTACAAGTACCGGACGCGCACAGGATTCCTGCAATCCAGTTTGAATTTCTTCACGGGAACTCTGGTGTCGGCTTTCTCCGAGGTGCTCAGCGTCAATACGATCGACAGCCCGTTTGGCGCCGGGTGGGGCGTCGCAGGACTTGAGTCGCTGGTCGTCAACAAGGACGGCTCGGTGCTGCGCATTAACGGCGATGGCAGCGAGAACCTTTACCGCTGGAACCCCTTCACCAAAGCGTACGACTCGCTGCCGGGCGATTTCGCCAAACTGGAGCGAGTGAACGGGCTGTTCCGCATCACCGCGCCCGACCAGTCCGTGTTCGAGTACAACGCGCAGAACCAGCTGGCCAGCGTCTCGGACCGTGTCGGCAACAAGACGACCTACGTTTATGCGAATGGGCGACTCACCAGTCTCGTGGATCCCGTGGGTCTGACCACCACATTCGCGTACACCGGCTCCCGTGTTACCACGATTACCGATCCCGCAGGGCGCCAAACACAACTCACGTATGACAACAGCGGAAATCTGGCCTCGATTCGGGATCCCGACGGGTCGGTCCGGACTTGGAGCTACGACTCCGGTCATCACATGGTGGCGGAAGTCGACCAGCTCGGACGCCGTGAAGAGACCCTTTACGGTTTCCATGGTCGCGCCATCGGCTCCATCCGCAAGGATGGTTCGCAGATCCAGCTGCAGCCCACGCAGGTGGAAGCGCTCTATCCGCCGGACAGGACGAAGGACATCAGCAATTCCCCGCCAGCCTTTGTGTTGGGCGCCGCCGAATCCACGTACGTCGACCCCAACGGCAATGTGATCCGCACGCTGGTCGACCGGTCGGGGCAAGTGACTCGCAAGGCGGACAGCGTCGGGAACCTCGCCAACGTTCAGTACGGCCCTGATAACCTGCCCCGCTCGACGATCGACGCGCGCGGCAATGCCACCCTGTATACCTACGACGATCGCGGCAACGTCTTGACGGTGCGCGACAGCCTGTCCGCCGCAGGAGGCAGTGGCCTCGCGACCACCCTGGTCAGCGGCGACATTTCGAACTCCAACCAGGTGGACCGCTATGCCTTTCAAGGTGTCCGCGGTCAGCGGTTGTTCTTTGATGGCGTTACGACCTTGAACAGCCTGACGATCAGCTTATTGGACCCGCATGGTCGACAGGTGTCCCGGGGAACGCTGAACGTCGCCACGGGGGTGACGCCGCCCCCTTTCCAGTCCCCTCATCCCTTTGTCTTACCCGAGAGTGGCGAGTATTCGCTTCGCGTCGAGAACGTATCCGGTGCTTATGCTTTTCGGATCGTGGACCTGGGCTCGGTTCCGGCGCTGACATTCCAGCAGGACATGACGGGCACAATCCGCGAGGGGGAACAGATTTACTGGCAATTCGAGGGCAGTCGAGGCCAGAAACTGACGCTAAACCGAGGACAGGCCACTGGCAAGACATTCCAGCTGTTTTCGGAGGCCGGGACGAACCTGCTGCCCACCTTCGGCGGAGCCGACGAGGTGTTCCTACCAGAATCAGGCACCTATACGCTTGCGCTGTTCGGTCACTCGGGTGGGGATTGGAGTTTTCGTCCCGAGCTGACAGCCCCGGCTACAGTGACCAAAACCGGGCTCGACGTGGAGCATACCGGTACGCTGCCGGCCGGGGGCACACAGTTGTTTTCCTTCGCGGCTCCTGCGGGCACGACGATTCTGTTCGATAAGTTCGGTGACGAGTCGCTCATTTACAGCATTCAGCATGATGCGAGCGGGACCACCCTATTTGTTTCCGGTGTTCAGGTGCTGCCCGAGTCGGGAACGTACACCGTCACCGTGACCAGCTTCCAGAACGAGCCACGCGAATTCGGCTTTCAGGTCATCGACCTCGATGCGCCTGCGCGGCAAGCGGCGGTGGGTGACGAGTTGACAGGGGTTTTGGCGCCAAAGCGTGCAACTGCATACCGTTTCCCCGGTCAGGCCGGGCAGCAACTTTATTTCGGTTCGACGGTGTTCCCTATGGGGGCAACGGTTTTCGGACCCGCGGGCTTCAGCGTGCTGGCCGCTGGCAGCGAACGGCTCCCGCAGGATGGCGAGTACATCCTCGTCGTGGAAAACCAGACCTTCGGATCGGATCCGGGGAGTTACGCCGTCAGCCTCACCGACCTGGCCACCACACAGCCTCTGGCGTTGGACGCGGTGATCGCGGGCGAGTTGTCTCAGGGATCCGCGCGTCAGGTCTACACATTCGACGCCCGCGCAGGAGACCGCCTGTACTTGGACGACCTCGGCAGCGCGGCGCAAATTCAGGTCCTCGTTGACTCGTTGGGACCCGACAACCTGCTGCCGCTATCGTTCCTCGCACAGGTGAACCAGACTCTGCAGGTGTCAACTACGGGTCGCTACGCACTGGTGCTCGACGCGCTCCCCGCCGACCGTCCTGCCAGTTACAGTTTCCGGCTGCTGACGGCCAAAACGGTGTCGACCCCCGTGACGCTAAGCGATCTGGTGACCGCGTCGATCAGCGAGCCCAACGAAACGGATATCTACACGTTTCAGGGCACGGCCGGTCAGCAGCTTTACTACGACGGGCGTGATCCGTTCGAGATGTTCGGCGCATTCTTCCGACTGACCACTCCCAGTGGGTTCGATCTGCCACTGTTTGATTCCGGATTCACGGACGGCCTGGTGTTCAGCGACAGCGACGTCGCCACGCTCCCGGAGACGGGTACATATCAATTGAAGGTAGACCATCGTTTCGACGGACCGCGCCCCACTCCCGCTAATTACGCATTCCGGCTTCTCGATGTCGCGTCGGCGCCGGCCATCGGTCGAACCACGACACTGCAAGAAGGCTTGGCCAATGGCACGGAGGCAGATATATTCCGCCTGCCGTTAACCATCGGTCAGCGCGTCAGCATTTCCCAGACCGTGGGACTCGACAACAGTGTCGTCGTCCGCCTCTACAGCCCCACGCGCCGCATAGTTTATCACTCGCAGCAGGCCGTTTCCGGCACGGTCTCGGCCTCGGAAACGGGCGACTACATCCTCGTCATTTCCCGTACGCAGACGAACGTCCTCACGGGCGCCAATCCTGCCGCGTACGAAGTACAACTGCTGGACGTGACTCAGCCTCCCGTGACTCCTTCCGGATTGGGAATGGTCTATAGCGGCCCCGCCACGGGCCAAGCCCTGGACGCGGCCATGTTCACGGCCAATGCCGGTACACTCGTCCATTTCGACGGCCGCACGTTCCCGGACCAAGGCGCTCTGCGGATCGTCGATCCCTTGAGCAACGTCTTGGCCGTATTCAGCAGCACGGGTACTCCGGACGGCGTGCTGAGCCTGCCCCGCGCCGGAGCCTACCGGGTCGAGGCCGTGTCGCTCTTTCCACCCGCGTCCCTCGGGGGCAACTACGATTTCGCGCTCGAGGCCTTGAGCGACGTGCCCGCCGTCAACTTCGACACGACCGTGTCGGGGAGCACGACGGTTCCGGGCGAATCGGTGCTGTACCGGCTCTCTGGACAAGCTGGCCAGCGTCTGCTTTTCGACCGCGTGATCGGTTCGTCTTCCGATGTCTCGTACCGACTGTTCACCCCGTCCGGAGCCGCGTTGCTGACGCTGAACCTGGACTTTCCTTTCCAGCTGGCCGAGAGCGGTACGTACCTGGTGGAGGTCACTCGTCGCCAGGATGCAGGCACGTACGCATTTCGCATCCACGACCTGGATGCGGCACCCCTTGTGACCTATGGAGAAGAGTTCTCGGGCATCAACGACCCGGGCACGCAGGCGGTCGTCCGGCGATTCGTGGGCGTCGCCGGCGAGATACCAACAATCGACGCCACCCCTGGCGGATGGCAACTCTACGATCCGCACGGGTTGCAGTCCGGGTTTCTCGTGACCTTGACGGTGTCGGGCGTCTACACGTTGATTCGCGATAATGACCAGGCCAGCTCGCCGGAGGCCTACTCGGCGCGCGTGCTCCAGCTCAACGAACCCGTGCAAGCGCTGGGCACCAACCGGCCGCGTCCAGGACAGACGACATTCACCTATGATCCGACGTTCAGTCAGCTGACCAGCCTGGTCGATCAGCTCGGGAACGAAACGCTTTACGAGGTCGATCCCGCCAACGGCAACCTCCTGTCGGTCACCCAAGTCGTCGGAGTTCTAGGCGGACCGGACGATGTCGTGACCCGCATGACATACAATACGCTCGGACTAGTCACCAGCGAGACCGACCCGCTCGGGCGAGTGACCGACTACACCTACGATGCGGCGGGGCGTCTGACTCGCGTGCGCCGGGCCGTGGGCACTCCACTGCAGGTCCAGCGGCAATATGAGTACGACGCAGCCGGTAATCTGACGGCGATGACCGACGAACTCGGGCGGCGGACAGACTACCAGTACGACGCCCTCAACCGGCTCGTCCGCATCACCGAACCGGATCCCGATGGTACCGGTCCGCTCGCTTCGCCCGAAACCCAGTACACCTATGACGCCGTGGGTAACTTGATCGCGGTCGTCGACCCGCTGGGCCATCGCACACAGTGGACCTTCGATATGCTCGATCGGCTTGTCCAGGAAACGGATTCCCTCCAGCATGCGACGAGCTACACCTACGATCAGGCGGGCAACATCATTCGCGCCGTGGATCCGCTGGGCCGGACAACTCAGTTCCAGTACGACGTGCGGAACCGGCAGATTGCCGTCACCGACCCCGCCGGCAACACGTCGCGCCTCGTCTATGACGTCGACGACAATCCCATCCAGACGATCGATGAACTGGGAAATATCACCCAGTTTGTCTTCGATGCCCGCAATCGAGTGTCCAGCCGCATCGATGCGCTGGGCAACGTCGAGACGTTCGCCTATGACCCGAACGATAACTTGCTGGAACGGACCGACCGGCTCGGGCGTACGACACGCTACGAGTACGATCCGCTGAATCGACCGGTGCGAGAAGAATGGCTGGCGGAAGATCAGTCCATCATCAATACGATTCACACTGCCTATGACTTGGCCAGCAACCTGGTGTCCGTTCAAGACGGGACCGGAACGATCGAGTTCACTTGGGACGCTCGGGACCAGTCGACTTCGATCCGATCGAGCGGCGCGCGCGGTCTGCCGGCAAGCGAGCTGACCTACACGTTCGACGCCGCAGGTAATCTGCTGACGGCGTCCGACATGATCCAGGGCGTGGCCGGTGGCACAAATGCCTATGTCTATGATGCGCTCGATCGCGTCACGCGCGTCACCCAGTCGGGGCCGACCGTGGCGCCCAAGCGAGCTGACTTCGAGTACGATGCCGTCAGCCATTTCGCGGCGATCCAGCGCTATGCGGACCTCGCGGCGACACAGCTGGTGGCCAGCACCGCTTTCACCTATGACGGGGCCCACCGACTGACATCGCTCATCCACCGCGACCCTGGACAGGCGGTCTTGAATTCCTTTAGCTACGCGTTCGATGGAGCCGACCGAATTACACGGATGACGGATGGCGATGGCGTCACCGACTACGTGTACGATCGCCGGGATCAGCTGACGCAGGCGCAGCATTCCGACGAGGCCCTGGTCGACGAGATCTACGGCTATGACGCCGCCGGGAATCGTACCTCATCCCATCAGCCAGGCGCCGATTACGAAATCGGGGACGGCATGGCCGGAACGCCGGATGCCAACCGGCTTACGAGCGACGGGATCTACTTGTACGAATACGATCGGGCGGGAAGCCTCACACGTCGCATCACCGATGCCACGGGCGAAATACGCGAGTTCGCATACGATCACCGGCAGCGTCTCGTCCGAGTGGTCGACCGGGCAGGGCAGGGGAGTGCGCCGACGCAGACGGTCGAGTTCCTTTACGATGCCCTGAATCGGCGAGTGGGGCGGTTCACGGATCTCGATGGCGATGGTCCCGCGCCCGAACGACGCAGCTACCTGGTCCACTCCGGCGATGCGGTGTTGGCCGAATGGGTAGATCCGGATGGAGATGGTCCCGCCCCGCTCGCGGAGGACCATCGATACCTGCACGGCCCTGCACTCGATCAGGTGCTCGCTCAAGAGGATGCGTCGGGGCAGGTTCTATGGACCATGACCGACCACCTGGGCACCGTCCGGGACGTGGTCGATGGCCAGGGAGACGTCGTGAATCATCTCCAGTATGACAGTTTCGGGAAGGTCGTCTCCGAGACGGATCCGGCCGTCGACGTCGTCTATCAGTTCACGGGACGAGAGTGGGATGCAGCCACGGGCCTGCTCTACCTGCGCGCCCGTTACTACGATCCGGCCATCGGACGATTCACCCAGGAGGATCCGCTGGGCATGGCGGGCGGCGATGTGAATCTGTATCGCTATGCGGGCAATCGCCCCATCGAGTATGCGGACCCGCTAGGCATGACGGCCTCGCCGCCACCCGCTAACACTCCGCAGGGCTCCCAGAAACTGACTCCCGGTTGGCAGTTCGTGCATGACGTGAAGGAATCCGCCAAACATACGGCACAGGGAGTAGTCAATTTTGGGCGCGCAGCAGCGGATCTGGCACGTACCGTGGCGAATTGGAAGCAGCGAATGAACGACGCGGCCAACTCCGATCCGCTGCAACAGGCGGAAAAGGTTCAAAAAAGCAAGAAGGAAACGGTCAAAGCAGCCAAAATATGTGCGGTGGGAGCTAAGAAGACGGTCAATGTCGGCAACCCGGGCGGGCTGTTCGCCTCGGCACTTTCGTTCGTTGGCGGCAAGATCTACAAGCCACGCGGTAACACGGCGCCGGCGGCACCGCGGCCGTCGGCTTCGGCCCGACCCGCTCCCCGTCCGCCCGCGCCACCGACTAAGCCCTATGTCCATCCGAAAGTCGTCTCGCCCGAGGAATGGTTGCGCCGGTATGAGGCCGAGAAGCGCGCGAGGGGCTATTGACCGGGCGGAGCCCCAGGCCCGAAGGGCCGACAGACAACGTGCCAGCGTGGACAATTGCGGCTATATTGGGCCGCCGCTTACGTCGACTTGCGTCGGGCCACTTCACCGCGGACGCGTGGACTCACCATCCTTCCTCTTGCACTGGATATCCACATGCCTTGTTGCCGTGCCCCTGTGCCTTCCCGAGCCGCCCGGAGTGAGCGGAGCGCTCGAAATTATGCCGCTCTGCTCGTCGTTCTGAGTTGGCTGAGCGGCGTCTCGGTGCCTGCCGCCGCGCAGACGTGGGTCGAAGATTCCTTCGACGATTTCGCGGACGGTCGGCTCGACGGCGCGGGACAGAACCTGTACGTTCACCGAGATGGCAGCGTGCGGACCATTCACCGTTTCGATCTGAACCAGGACGGTTATCTCGACTTGATTTTCAACAGCACGCACGACAATTATTCAGCCATTCCGTCCACGGTCGTGGCCTGTGCGACCGACCGGCGACTCTCGACGACGACCATGGGAGTTGACGGCAGCCAGCGCGCGGTGCTGGCCGATTTCAACCGCGATGGGTATCTCGACGCGGCCTTTTGCCCGAACCGAGGCGGAGTTCAGAACGGCCGGCGTTTCATTTCCATCTGTTGGGGGGGTGAGGACGGCTGGCCGGCGTCGCGCTGCAACGGAGCACTGCCTACCAATCAGGCAACCCGCATCGCTGCCGTTGATCTGAACGCGGATGGTTGGCAGGATCTGGCCGTGCTGAACGGCAGCGCCTGGTTAGCCGGACAACCGGCGGGCGCCATTGTTCAGATCTTCTGGAATCACGAAGGAAGTTTTCTGCTGTCGCGGCGTTTGGAGTTGGGCGTTCCTGCGGCTGTTGATCTCGCAGGCGGAGACCTTGACCGTGATGGAGCGGCGGACCTGGCCGTCCTGACGCCAGACGGTGTCGAGACGTTCTGGTCGAGCCGACCGGCCGATACCGCCGAATTTCCGGCCGATGCCAGCCTGCTGCCTCGCTCGCGCATCCCTGTACCAGGCAGAAATGCATTGTGCCTCGTCATGCACGACGTTACCGGTGACGAACGGATGGACCTGATCACTGGCCATGCGACGTCGGATCTCCACATTGCGGCGGGTCCGCCCACACAGCCTCGCGCATCCGACTCGTGGAAAATGAGGGTGGTCAGCGCAGCTCCCGCTTCGCATCTTGCCGCCGGGGATTTGGACGGTGATGGCCGAGCCGACTTGGCGCTCACCTACTTCTCCACAGCCCGGGCCGCGGGCGGCGAGGCAGCCGGCGCGGACCGCACCGCGACTGGCGAGGTCGTGATCCTGTGGGGAACGGCAGGGGGTTTTCCAT
>JBFWYF010000265.1:0-8627 GCA_050186685.1 Pirellulaceae bacterium | reverse complement strand
CGGGCTGCCCACGACGATCGGTTCCAATTTCGCTGCATGGCCCCCCGGAGCCGCTGTCATTGCGGCCCCCAGCAGTGCCACGCCCAGCCACGTTCGCAAGTTCATCATCGACATTCTCCTTACTCGTCTCCTGGCACGGCAGCCGCGTGGCTGCTGTCCTTGGTTTCCACCAGGAGCGATCGTTTGAATTGTGATGCTGCACGAATGAATGAAGATACCAATCCGGGACCGACTGGTCCGCCGCGACCCACGTGGGCCGGCTAGTCCGCCACCTCCAGCGGCAAGGCAACCGAGACCATGTGCCCCTTGCCTTTCAGCTCGCCGTAACCCTGCAGTCGAATTGCGTGTCGACCCGCGCCCGCGTCCTTCGGACCAGTGATCGTCACCTGATACGTATCTTTGTCTGGCTTGACAGCGGCCGAAAAACCGGACGGCAAACCAGTCACCTCCAGCGACACCGCGTCCTTGAACCCTTCTCCCGTTCGCTTGAGCGTCACGGTGAACTGAGCTTGTCCCTGAGCCTTGGAGAAAGCCACGAGGGACGCCGAAGACGCCAACTCGAACGGCGGCGGTGTGTCGGAGGTCACCGAAGCCACCAGCAGCCCGTCGAGCCATCCGGGAAAGAAGGCCATGTGCGATAGTTTCGCCCGCAGTGTCGGTAAGGTCAGCGCCGTCGCTGACAGCTCCTGACCTTGGGCTGTGGCCGAACCCGCGATGCGAAACGCCACAAGTTCACCGGCCTGAGCCTGATCCGGCACGACGAGAAAAACTCGATGCTCTTTCGCCTTCTCCGGTACCTGGGGGTTCACCAGCACATAGCCCGCCGGAGCTCCTTCCAAGCGCAGCTGGATCGGGCCTTCGAACCCGCGCCGCGCGACCTGAAACGTCAAACTGCAGCTGCCCCCGTTACGCGGTAACAAGAATCGCGTCCGCGCGTTGTTGTCGTGTTTCAGATTGAGTGAAAAGCCAAGATTTGGTTCGGCCTCGACCCGGTAACCATACTCCGGGCCACCCCGCCCCAGCAGATCGGTCACCATCAGCTGGTACATTCCATCCGCCGGGAAGGTAAACGCCAGCGTGGCTTCATCGGTATCGTTGATGGGCGATTCGGCGAGCTGCTTACCCTCAGCGTCGAGCACCCGCATGTCGACATACGTCGGCGAGCCCATGCTGCGGGAAATAGCCCGGAACTGGAACGACTGACCCTTGGTAGCCGCGAATTCGTAATAGTCGCCGTCCGCCGGCTGGTCCAGGGTGCCGTTCAACGCACAAGGGAGCGACGTAACGGTCGCTGCAGCCCGGTCATTGTTCGGTTCCACCTCGACCAGGTCGGGCAACGAGCTCGTCACGATCGTCGCCATGGCCGACGACTTGCCTCCGGGGAATTTGGCCGCGATCGCCAATTGCCCCGCCGTCGTCACGTCGGGCACGCGCAGAAACACCGGGATCGCCGTATCGGCCAGCGGCCCCGTAAACTGGAACCGCATCGTCGAGCCCGCGCGCCCACCGAGCGGGTGCGGAGCCGACACCAGCGGAAAGTCACCGACCCGCAATCGATACCGCGCCTTCGCGCGAAATTGATTGTCGCGAATCTCCAGTACGTAGTCTCCGTCGGCTGGAATCGTGTACGCGAATCGACTGTCCGCACCGTAGCTCAAGTCGTCGTCGGCGAGCAACAACTCGTCTCCCTTCGCATTCAGCAATCGGACGACGGCATCCAACGGTTGACCCAAACGTGTGGCCACGACCTCTACGGATATGCGCTGGTCCTTCTTCGCCGAGAAACGAAAGAAGTCCGACAAAGCGCCGTTCGATTCGCCGTCGATAGCCACCGGCAGGGTCACCGCTTGTCCTTTTTCCAACGTCTGATTGTCCGTCGCCTCCGCTAAGCTAGGCAAATCGTCGACCAGACAGAGCAGGACCTCCGAGTTCCCTTCTGCGTTGGCGACGACCAAGCCGCCCACGCCGACCGGTTCGCTCGGCACCGTCACCTTGCACGACCGGCTCGTCACGTCCTTCTTGCCCGCTTCGACCGGCGCCCACTCGAAATTGGCCGGAAAACTGCTCCAGACGCGCAGTTCCCCGTCCAGCTTCGTACCATGAAACGTGACTTCCGTCGTCTGTCCCGGCTGCACACCGGCAGGGACCATGTGAGACAGGGCTGGCTGCGCCTCCACCGGGCGCTGCCCGAAAAGCGCCATCGTCACGGCCAGGAACACGTATCGTCGAAGCATGGCGAAGTTCCGAAGGTGGGACAGGTTGGGGTAGGAAGCAGTGCGGTGGCGGTCATTCTGAACCAAACGAACGCCTGGGTCAACAAAATCCTTTCGCACTCCGTAGCCCCTTTCCCACTCCGCTACCGGCGCTGAGCGACTTTCCAGAGATGCTTATCGCTCCGCACGTACAAGGCTCCATCCACGATGGCCGGCGAACCCTGAATTTTTTCCCCCAGCTGAACGGAATGGATCACCTCGCCCTTCGCGTCCGAGATCTTGACGACCCGCGCTTCGCCGTCCTGATTGAAACAGTACAGCAGATCGCCCGCCAATACCGGCGTGGCCCAATGCGTGCCGCCGACGCGCAGCTGCCACAGAATCTTGCCATCCTGGAGATCGGCACACGTCAAGACCCCCGCTCCGTTCATCGTCAGCACGAACCGGTCGCCCACGATGGGGCTGGCCTGGGAGGCGTTCAAGCGGTTTGATTGCCACAGCAGCGCGGGAGCCGTAGCACCCTCGGGCAGTTCCAGAACCGTCAGGCCGCCGCCGGGCACAATGATTCGCTGCGGCGTCGCCACGACCGAGGGAATCGACGAACACTTTAACTCGTAACTCCACAGCTCTCGGCCATCGGCCGCGTCCAGCGCCTGCAGCGATTTGCTGTCGGAAAGCAGGACGGCGGAGCGGCCGTCCACCGACCGCGGCAAGGCCATCGGCGATGCCCAGTTGGCAGCCTTCGTCCGATCGACCCGCCACTTCGTTTCCCCGCTCGCGGCATCCAATCCCGCGGCAAAAGAGTCCCCTTGATTCTCGATTTGCACGACGACGGTGTCGCCGACCACGGTGGGGGAAGACGACATCCCGACATCGTTGCCCGCCTTGGGAAAGTCGTACGCCAGCCCGCGGTACCAGAGCAGGTTACCGTCCAGATCGAGGCAGATGAGATCATTCGACGAAAAGAACGCAAAGATCCGTTCGCCGTCGCTCGCCGGAGTGGGCGCCGCTACCGCGCTGGTGGGATGCGTCATGGTGCGCCCCGTCGCCCAGAACTCGCGCCGCCATAGCCGCTGGCCGGTCGCGGCGTCGAAGCAAAGCACGAGCAGCCGGTCCTGCCGCGCTCCGTCCGAACATGTGACGTACACGCGCCCCTGGACGACGATCGGACTCGACGGACCGCGCCCGACGAGGTCCACTTTCCACGCCACATTCTCGTCGTCACTCCACGACGAAGGTGGCGCGGCGCCGGCCGCGGCGCTCGCTCCGTAATTTCCGCGGAACTGGCGCCAGTCGGCTCCCGTGCTGATCAAAACCAGAGACAAGGCGAAAAGAACGGCAGAGTATCGATAGATCATGCGAGTATGCTCACCGAATAAGTAAAGATGGTTAGTGCTGTCGACTCAGTTCATTTCCGTGACGCGATCGCTGTTCCCACAGAATCACAAATCCGGAATTGAAAATGCCAGTTCTGGGCCCAATCTTCCTTCTGCTCGTTCTGGGCGACTTTGATCAGAATCGTGTTCTTACCGGGCCGCAAAGCACCGGCCGCGATGTACTGATCGATCTGCATTCCGGTGTGATAGACATGATTCGCTGTGAGCAGTTGCCCGTTGAGCCAGATCTTGTTGCCGTTCGCGCAACCCAAACGCAAATCGACGGTGCGGGCCGTCGGTGAATGAAACTCCGCATAAGCATAAGCAATGGCGCCCATGTGCTTGCCCAACGCCTTGTTCAGATCGACCAGGCCATGCTCATCCGTGGTCGAATGGTCGATCCACCGGACTTCCCCCGCTTTCCCGGCATAGGACGCGTTGCTGTCGAAATTCGACTCTGGCGGATACGCCACGTCGAAGCCCTGCGTGTTGGTGTTGTCAAACGGACCAATCAGCTTCCAAGACATGATGAAACCAAAGTGCTGCGGCAGGTCGAGTTTGCCGCCGAGTTCCTTCAGCTTGGCCGCACAGGCCGCGATCTGGTCCAGGTCCCGGGCAGCAGCCAGCGCCCGCTCGTACGCTGCACGAGCGGCGTCCGGCTGCACCTTGGCATCGATGCCCTCCGCGGACTTGATCAACAACGTTACCGCGTCTCGTCGCAGTTCCACGCTCGGGTCGTCCGCCAGCGTCGGAATCAAACGCTGCTCCGCGCCGGGATCGACGCGAGCGATCAGCTCGTAGGCCAAGCGGCGCGCCCGTGGCGATTGCGTCACGTCGCGCAGAAACGCTTCGAGCGCCCCGGTCGGCAGCGGCTCGCGCTGCGCGACCTGCCGCTCCGCAATCGTCTCGGCCGCGGCCCGCAGCCAATTGACGGCGAGCGGATCGGCGTCCTTCATTCCCGCTAGAATCTGGCGGAGTTGGTCGACACTGGCTAGGGAGAGCTTTTTCCACGCTGCCGCGGCAGCTCGATTCCCCTCTCCGTTCTTTCCGACGCCCCGGATCGTCGCAATCAGCGGATCCACTTCGACTTCGGCGGCCCCACCCGCGGGGTTCGACAGCAGGGCGAACAGAACGATACAGAAAATGCGTCGCATACTAAACCTGTGGGAAATAGAGAAAGGACAGATTCTAACTGGCGTGCGCGGTGTGGAGCGGCTCGGACAACGGGGGGAGGCCCCCAAGTGGGTGCGTATTGTAGCCAGCCAGTTGGCCGCTGCCAGCCAGTCAGGCCCCTCGAGACCCCAGTCCGCCGGACGTGCATTTTTCCGGCACTTGCCGAGCGGAGCATGAACAAATCGGCCGCTCGTTGCGTCCTGAAGTATGAGAAACAGGAATCGATCTCCGCGGCGAAAGGAATCGGCCGCTGCTAACGCCATCGGGATGAGGGCTCAACGAAGCGATGAGGAGCAGCACCACCATGGCGACCCCGGATACGGCACAGCCCGTTAAATTGACCCTCGGAGGATCGAGCGGCCTCGGCCGTGTGCGTGTCAGCATCGAAGGCTTTTTCGACTTCAGCTTTTGGCTGGCCGAGGAGCTCGAAGAGCTGGTAGTGAGGGGGCGGCGTCCTGCCAGTCCCCGCTTGTACGCTCGGCATCGTCCCTCGGTGGACGCGGCCCGCCGCTCGCGTGCCCGATAATAATACGAGAGTGGTCCGCACAGCCCGAGTGGTATCCCGGCCCAGACGGGCCGAGTGAGTTCGGTGCCGCCTGGGCCCGTGGACCACGCTTGGGGGCCGCGCTGTCGCAGATATTTACCAGCGGTTCCTTTACTTGCTGAGCAACCACGCCACGGCGGCGGCTGTGACGTCGCTCGAGGTGTCGCGGTGAACGGCCAGCAAGGCGCTGGCCTCCCCTGTCCCGTACGCCGCCTCCACGTCCGCCAGTGCCGTGCCGGACTCGCCGGCCAGCCACATGGGCTGCGGGGCCGCGAGGGCCAGTAACGCAGGAAGATCGCCGAAGCGTGCTCCACCCGGCAGAAAATCCGGCGAGTAGATATCGTTCACATGGAGGAATCGAAAGCCTGCCGTGTCGATGGCCGCGCGCTGCACCGCGTCGCCCGCTTGAGCCCGGGCCGCAGCCGCCCATGCGCCCGCCACGCCTCCCAGCCCCACCAGCGAGACGGTTTTGGGAGCCCGTTCATGGGCTCGCACAAACGCGATCACGCTCAACACATCATGTACCCGCTTGGCGAAGACCGAGCGGTTATAGCCGTACGTATAGGCGGCCGCCTCGCGGTCATTCTTCACCTTCGGAGCTCGCGCCAACTGGCCGCCATCCGCCAGAAACTCGCCCTGGTATAACAGATCCACTCCCACCACCGCCTTGCCCGCTTCCACCAGCTGTTTGATCTCCGGTCGCGCATCGGTGCCTTGCAGTAGACCGCTCTTGCCGGCTGGATCGAGCCAGATGACGACCTCTCCGTCCCACTCCTTCGGATAAATGAACAGGATCGGTAGCTCCTCGCCTTGAGGCCGATTGCGCAGCAAGCCCGCCATGAGAATCTGGTTGCCCTGGTCCTGCTTGATTTTCTGGTCATACTCCAGCCCGGACGCGTCCGGAAGCCGGCGCCCGATCAAGACATCCACCACCGGTCCCAGTTTCGAGCGAAAGTCGTCGCGCGACTCGCCGGCTCGCGGCCACCACTGGGCCGTCTGGCGATCCGTGTCCTCTCGCCACCACCGCAACAATTGACGTTCAAAATCGGGACCGCTCGGCGGCGCCGGATGCTCGGCGTCCCACACCGTCATCTCCTCTCGCGACAGCCGCTGATAGTCGCGTTCCGCGGGCGGTTCACCATCGCCCAGCCCAAGATGCCGATAGAACAGCTGGTACATCGCATCGCGCGACACCGCGTTGTAGTTGTGCGGGAACTCCGTGCGCGAAATCAGACTGACTCGTTCCGGCGCGCCCAGCATTCGGTAGTGAGCCTGCAACTCGGGGAAGCCCTTGGTCGTCATGTGTTCCGTCCAGTCCTTGGCGGCGGACATTCCCAACGGCTTAGGCGCAAACAGCGCGGCGAACTCGACGTTGCCCGTGTCGATGCGCAAACCGCAGGCGTTTTCACACGTGCATCCCCCCTGCATCGCGGTCGAGACCATCACGGCCGGAAAGGCCACCGCCGGTCGAGGATCCAGCGCGCAGACAATAAACGTTTGTGTTCCTCCGCCACTCGCGCCCGTTACGCCGATCCGCTGGGGATCGACGTCAGGCAGACTCGTCAGGAAGTCGAGCGCCCGTACGGAATTCCACGCTTGCAGTCCCATTACCGACTGGCAGTAGCCCTCGGCCTGAGGACTGAACAATCCCCAGTTCTCCGGTGCCACCATGTCCGGTCGCTGCCGCGCAAAGCGGTGAGACACCTCGAACGAGATCTGTTGGCTGTCGGCGTAGCCGATCATGTCGTAGTGAAAGACGACACAGCCCATCCGCGCCAGGTGGACGCACCGGGCTTGCAGCGGACTGCGGCCTCCCTCCGGGAATCGTTCCGCCCCCTGCTCGATCATCTTCTTCACCTCGGCCTCGCCCGTGTCATAAAACCGGCCTTCATTCCAGTGCCCGTGCGGACACAGCACGCCGGGCAATTTGCCAGTGCGTCCCTTCGGTCGGTACAGGCTGCCGGTAACGTAGAACCCAGGCATGCTCTCAAAGAACGCACGCTCCACCGTATAGTCGTCGCGCTCTACACGACCGTGAACGACTGGGTTCAACGGCGTCCGCGTCGGTTGCGGCCAGATCCCCAGGGACACCGCCATCTGCAAGCGCAACGGCTCGCTCCGCGCCGCCCACTGACTGGCCGACTGAGAGGGCGTAAACGGGAAGTAGCCATTCAAATCCTTGAGCGGCTCGAGCCGTCGATCACGAGGCAATTCGCCTGTGGGCAATACGCGGCTCGACTCAGCGTGCACGCGGCCGCTTGCGCTGAGGCCGATCGCGATCGTGGCGGCCACCAACAGGCCCCCGCGTCGGGATATCCACGACTCCGGAAGCCCACGTCCGCCGTACGTGTTCTGCTGATTCATCTGTTCCCGCCTCATGAATGCGTTACTGGATGTCGACGACTACGGCGGCCTAGTGTAGGCCATTCCGTAGCGCGGCTCTAGCATTCCACGGTGGCGATTCCGGTTCGTCGCCGACCGACGACGACGCTTCCTGGCGCCACTTCCTTGCTTTGCCTATATTGCCCAATTAAGATCAGACCAGACCTCCATTGGCGTCCGCGGAGCGTCGTAAGAACATGGGCCTAGGCTCTGTCGCCCTGCCCTCACCGGGCGTACTGGGAGAGGGGACTGGATGAGCCGCGTCGCGGTCAGTCATGTGAGTTTTCTGACAGAGCCTAGGGCTGCGGCCGTACTAATCTGACCAAATCAAGCGTTCCCACCCCGCGCGTTGAGTTTTCCCCAAGCGAGAGGGGTGGGAACGTACCGGCCATCTGGCGACAGGAGTGATTCTGTATGCGTTTGCGAGCAATCGGCGTGGCAATCATCAGCGTGTTGGCCGTCTGGTGTGGGGCGCCGGCGGTGTTTGCCCAGAACACCAACAACACCAACAACAACAACAACACGAATGGTGGGAATGTGTCGGCGGCTGGTATCGCCGTCGATGCAGCGGGCGTGCTGAAGATGAACTGGGTGTTGGACCGTAGCGGCGCGCAGACGCGGATGCGTGTGGAATCGGCGCGGAAGTTTTCGGACCCAGTGGCGTGGCGGAAGAGCCCGCTTCGCAAGATTTCGCTGAATCGGCTGGAAGCCGCCGTGGCCGCTCGGCTGCAGTCGGGAGCCAAGCCAACTGAAGAGATGCGGAACCTGGTGGGGCTGACGCGCATTCAGTACGTATTTTTCTACCCGGAAACGAACGACGTCGTGATCGCCGGTCCAGCAGAAGGTTGGGCCGAGGACCTGTCGGGCCGCGTCCGGGGTGTGGAATCGGGTCGGCCTGTGATCCTGCTGGAGGACATGGTCGTGGCCCTACGGGCCTAT
>JBFWYF010000264.1:0-8666 GCA_050186685.1 Pirellulaceae bacterium | reverse complement strand
GTTGTCGTTTGGTTTGGCCGAGGCTGCCAGCCTGCTCGCCGTCCTCACGCGGCAAAACATCCCCGTTCCCGAGGCACTCGAACTCTGTGCCTCGGGAGTTCGGCATGCGTCCGTCCGAGCGATGACACAGCGTTGGGCGGTTGCCACCGCGGGCGGTCAATCGCTGGCTCAAGCGATGGCTAATGAATGGCGCGTGCCCTCCAGCGTCATCCCGCTGATGTCGTGGGGAG
This sequence comes from Pirellulaceae bacterium, assembly GCA_050186685.1. Taxonomy (GTDB): domain Bacteria; phylum Planctomycetota; class Planctomycetia; order Pirellulales; family Pirellulaceae; genus CAZFLF01. The sequence continues at coordinate 8,436 of JBFWYF010000264.1, read as the reverse complement.
AGCGCGCGGGGGTGCTGCCCGAGGCGTTCGAGATCGTGCGGACATGGTACTTGCAGCAGATTTACGCCCGCGTCTCCATGTTACGGATGCTGCTGCCGCCAGCCTTGTTCCTGGCCATCGGCTGCTTTGTGATGCTGGTCACCGGGGCGCTCTTCATGCCGCTCGCGGCGCTGTTGCAGGGACTGACATAAGACGTGGAAAAGGTCGGTCGATGAGTACGGATTTGGTTGTCGTGACACTGTTACCTCCCGCGGTATTCCTGGCGAGTCTGACTCTGTGGGCTTACCTGGCACGGCCCGCGGCCGTCCGGAGCGGCCGGTCGCCCGTGGCGATACGGGGAGGTAAAGCGCTGGCCGTGGCCTTGATGCTCGGCAGTGTCCTGATAGTCGGCGTGGTCATGACGAACGCGCTGTCGCTGTTCTACGTCGTGGGTGTCCTGGTCCTCTTCGCGGCCGTCATCGTTCGCTGGCGCCAGGCCGAGCAACGGAACCTGATCTGGCTGCTCACCGTCGCTGCCGAACGATCGATTCCCCAGCACGAAGCCGCCCGGGCATTCGCTCAGGGACGCACCGACGCGGTGGGCGACCGCGCCTTGCGTCTGACCGAGTACCTGGAAGCCGGCATTCCGTTGGGGTTGTCGCTGCAGCGGGCCGGAATCCGTGTACCACCAGCCGTGCGCCTGGCAGCGGATCTCGGACAGCATACGGGCACTCTCCCGACGGCGCTGCGTCAAGCGGATTTGGGAAGCAGCGTCGACAGCGCGCTCCAGCAAGCGACCCACTGGTTGTTCTACTTTGCGTACATCGCCGCCGGATGCACGCTGGTGCTGACCTTCTCTTTGCTCAAGACCACGCCCGTCATCGAGCGGATGTATGCGGACTTTGGGATGGAACTGCCACGAGCCACGCAGGCACTTATCGCAATGGCCGTGGCCGCTGCACAGCACTTCTACCTGTTCCTTCCGTTCGTGGCGGTCGGACTGGCGACCCTCGTCATTGCCGTGCTGCATTTCGTCGGTATATCGATTCGCGCCCTTCCTGGCACGAACTGGCTGTGGTGGCGACTCGATGCGGCCCTCGTGCTGCGCTGGCTGGCCGAAGCGATTCGCCAACGCCGTTCGGCAGGAGAAATGGTGCGACTGTTGTCCGGGTACTTTCCGGCGCGCCACATGCGCCGCCAGCTCGAAAAGGCCGGCACGCACATCGACCAGGGAGTTCCGTGGGCCCAAAGCCTCCGCGACGTGGGCGTCGTCGGGCGGACCGAAGCGCGCGTGTTCGACGCGGCGGAACGAGCCGGCAACCTGCCTTGGGCACTCGACGAAATGGCAGAACGGAGCCTGCGCCGATTCAGCTTCCGACTGCGGGCGACCTTGGATCTGCTGTTACCTTTCCTGCTCATCCTCATCGGTGCGTGCGTCCTGTTCGTCGCTATCGCCATGGTCATGCCTCTGTTCAATCTGATTAACGCGCTGACATGAACGACTCCCCTGTAACGGAAAGACAACGGCGAGGTTCCATCCTGCCGGAATGCGTGATGGCCATCGCGCTGGCGACCGTCGTGCTGACGGGTACCGTCCAGCTGCTGGCGGTTGTCTCTCAGCAACGCCGAACGGCGGATCATCGTCTCGCCGCACGGTACATCGCCGAGAACGCTCTGGAGGAGGCCATGGCCCGGCCGTGGGAGGAGCTGAAGTCGGAGAGTCCGGTGACGCTCCCCGCCGAAGCCAACAGCCCGGCCGCCAACCCGCGCCCCGCAGTCCAGCTGGACATCTACGACGAAGGCACGGGCGTGCGACGTATACGCGTCCAGGTGACCTGGACTTCCACGGCGGGAACCACCCTGCCACCCTGGACACTGGTCGGCTGGCGGTATCGCCAACAGGAGGCACGCTAATGCGCCACCATCGCCAGGGATACTCTCTCGTCGAATGCCTCGTCGCCATCACCCTCACGGGGACCGCTTTGGGGGTCGTCAGCGTGACCATGCATGGCTTGCATCGGGCCGACCGGCGCGGTCGCGACCGGCTCGAGTCCGTGCACGAGCTACAACGGTTCGCCCGGCTCTGGCGGCGCGATGTCCACCAGGCCCGCGCCATCGAAGTGCATCCGGGCCCGCACGCGAATCGCCAGACGCTGCTGCGGCTGCCATCCAGTCCGGGAAACGCGATCGAGTATACCTTGGACACGGCGGGGATTACGCGGGTTGTCACCACCGATGGCGCGCCCTCCCACCGCGATTCGTTTCGACTCCGCCTCGACCCGAATGTCGAATGGCAAGTCGACCGCGACGGCGACCTGCCCCTGGCATCGCTTGCCCTGCGATGGCAATCCGCCGACATAAACCACTTGCCCATCGACCGGCTGGTGGCCGCCGCACAGCTCCGGTCGATTTTGGCCAGGCCCAGGGAGTAACCGAACCATGAAGAAACGCGGTGGAATCCTGGTATTCGTCGTCGCGGCACTGATCGTCGTGTCGCTCCTGCTGCTCTCGATTACCCGCACGCAGTTACTCAGTCACCGCCAACTGGGCGACGCCGACCAGCTGTCGCAGGCCGAATGGCTGGCCGAGTCCGCGGCGCAGCGGTGGTGGCACGCTCACCGCGATGCCATCCCGACGGATTCCTCCGAGGAGACGTGGGAAGTCCCCGCCGACTCTCTGAATCGACGCGCCCCGATGTTCGTGTCAATCGTGGCCAAACCCGCGCCGGCCGCCGAGGATTCGCCCGTGTTGCACATCGCCGTATTTACGTCACCACCCCAGGGGCAGGCCGCGCTGTTTCGCTGTGAACTTGCCGCGCCCCGTTCTCGCTCCGGAGACTGAACATGTCGTCCCGTACCCGCTCGTCCGCGTTCACCCTGGTCGAACTCCTGGTGGTGATTGCCATCATCGGTGTGCTCGTGTCGCTGCTGCTGCCGGCTGTCCAGGCCGCTCGCGAAGCGGCCCGCCGGCTCAGTTGTGTAAATAACCTGACTCAACTCAGTCTCGCCATGCAGAACTATGAGGCGAGCCACGGTGCGCTGCCCCCCGGAACCGTTAATCCGTCCGGACCGATCCAGAGCGTGCCGGAAGGCTATCACCACGATTGGCTCTCACAAATACTGCCGTATCTCGAGGAACAAATCACGTATCGCCATATCGATTTCAGCGTCGGGGTCTACGCGGAAGCCAACCAGCCCGTACGCAAGATATCGATCTCGACCTTTCGTTGTCCGTCGGCGGCCGTCAGCGATACGAACCTGGGACACAGCAACTACGCCGGATTGCATCACGACGTCGAATCTCCCATCGACGCGGACAACCATGGCCTGCTGTTCCTGAACAGCGCCGTCCGCTACGAAGACATCCAGGACGGTTCCGCCCACACTTTGCTGTTCGGCGAGAAGCTGACGCCTCGGGACGGAGACCTGGGCTGGATGTCCGGGACCCGCGCTACGCTACGTAACACGGGTACAGCGCTGAATGCCAATCGTCCTAATTCGCCTTACACGGCGGTGCCCCAGGTATCGGCCGAGTCCGAGACGGCTTCCCCGACCTATGTGGGTGGATTCGGATCGTGGCATCCCGGCGGTGCGAACTTCAGCTTTGCCGATGGCCACGTCACCTATATCTCCAATAACATCAGTCCGGCTGCGTACCAGCAACTTGGTCACCGTGCCGACGGGCGGTTAGTTACCGAGCGTCCGTAGCACTTATTGAGGCTTGAGGCTTGAGGCTTGAGGCTTGAGGCTTGAGGCTTGAGGCTTGAGGCTTGAGGCTTGAGGCTTGAGGCTGTAGGGGGGAGGGCTGGCGATCGTAGCGGCTTTCGCCAGAAAGGGGGCTGCGCGATCTTTCCACCTGCGGCCGTGCGCGCGTGCCCCATCTCCGGCGAGGCGTGGCTGCGGGGGAAAGAATGCGCGAGGCATCGCCGGGGCCCGGCAGGCTACGACCGGGGATTTATGGGTAGCTGCGGGCCACCCGAAACCCCGTCGACCGGTTCCCCTCGTGCGGCGGCCGAAACGAGCGGGCCGCGCAGCGCGCTGCACTCCCCGGCTGCTCGAACGATCCGCCCCGGACCACCCGCTGGCCCTCAGCCCCCACAACGCCGCTTTCCGACGCGCCACGAGTCGCTGCGGGGCGCAGCGCATCATAGCGGTCCTGACACCACTCGGCGGCATTCCCGAGCATATCGAACAAGCCAAAGTCGTTGGGCTTGAGCTGCCCTACCTCGAGCGGATGGATACGTTGTTCGGCGGCACACACCATGTAGCGGTCGCCATACTCGGCTGACCGGCCGAAATACCAGGGCGTGGCGGCTCCTGCCCGGCAGGCGTATTCCCATTCAACTTCGGTTGGCAGTCGGTAGCCGCGGAGATCCTCGAAATTTGCCGCGATCTGCATGCCCGCCCCATAGGCCCCGTCTCCATTCGGCAGGTAACACCATTGTGCCGGTGGAATCCCATCCTGGGCGCTCAGCCAGTTGCAGTACGCGGCCGCCTCGTACCAGCTGACGTGAGTCTGGGGAGCCAGCGGCGACAGGCCTTCGGACACAGGTCGTCCCGTAACCGCTCGGGTCTGGTCGCGCACGAATCGCTGAAACTGCTCGACCGTCGTCTCCTTGCTGGCGATCGAGAAGCTGCGCCGCAGATGGACTCGTTGTAACTTTTCGTCCGCGTCACGCGTTAGCTCGCCGGCAGGTGAACCCATCACGTACTGGACCGGGCCCGCCACCACCACCATCGTGTGATCGTTGGGGACGACATACCATTGCCGGTTGCCTCGGTTGGCGATCGTGCTCAACGGATTGACGCTGCGATCGGCCGCCAGTTCCAGCTCGTGGCGACGCAAGGCCCACTCCGCGGCGGCATGCACGCCCGGATCGGTGTCGTTGTGGAAGACATCCAGCAGGCGTTCCTTAACCTGTCGCGACAGCTCGCTTCGCCGCAAGGTCCGTGACGGATTGTTGTCGCCGCTGGCGGCTCCGATTTCGCCCACCGCCAGCAGCATGGCCCGGCGGACCGACACATCGTCCTGCGATTCCTGTTGCGTGAGCAATTCCTCGGGATCCAGCAGCAGGTAGCCCATCCGATGGAGCAACTGGGTGCGGAGCGTCGCGTCCGCAGCATGTTCGAGCAATGGCCACACGGCTTCCTCGCGGCCAAACGCCATCCACACCGGCGCGGTGTTCACGCGAAACCAGAGCGTCGTGTCGCGTACAATCGCTGCCGCTTCGGTACCGCCCAGCAGGAACCCGGACAGCAGCAAAGCGAGTGTGCCGAGCAGCGTCACGTGCCGCCGCCCAGCCACCTCCATCAGTCTGCGCTGGTGCGTTGTCCATTGGTCGGGCCGCGTCAACAGCCGAATAGTGGCCCATTCCCAGAGTGACGGGAGCTGCCGAGCCTCTGGCCTCGCGTGCCACAGGCGAGCACGTTCCGCCAGTCGCAATTCCGCCCGGCCGCTACGAGTCGACTCCTGCTTCTTCGTCAGCCAACAGCGGAGCGACGGGACGAGATAGTCGTGCGTCAACTGATAGTACCGAAGACCCGGCATGGGGCCGCCCTTCCAAGGGTCGGTCTCGGGAGGATCGGTCGGCGTCAGCAGCCGAGTTTCGGCATCCAGGATTCGCATCAGCTCCTTGAATGCCCGTGGATGTAGGCCGTACCCCGAAACGTCCAGCAATTCCGGGTACGAGCGCATATGCCCCTTGATCGGGCTGCCGGTCTCGGGCAACAGCGATTCGAGCACGGCGCGGGCGGCACGCTCGTGGAGGCGATATTGCGGGTTGGCCACCCGAGCGCAAAACGTCTCCTCCAGGTACGCGACGCCCACTCCCGCCGCACCGCCAATATCCTCCAGCGTCGCCAGCGTCCACGGTCTCGCCTTGACCATCTCTGCGAACAGCGCCAGCCGTACCGGGATGACTTTCCCGTCTTCGCTCAAACCGGCCACGGCTTGCTCGAGAAACGCCGACAGCACGGGATCCGCGTCGTACCCGGTCTCAGAAACCCGGTCGTACGCGCGCCCGAACTCGGCCAGCACCCGGCGTGCGTGTGCTACGTCGAACAAGTCCACCAGCCCCAGGTTGCGGTCTTGCTGCAACGGGACCTCCAACTCGTCGAGAAACCGGCTGACCCCCAGCCAGAAATCGTCGCGTACCAGCAACAGGCATTGGACTCGCGCGCCGTCGCATTGCCGCAACGCATCGACCAATTCATACCGCCCGGCTGCGTCGCGTCCGTGCAGCCATTGTTCAAACTGGTCAATTACCAGCAGCAGTTTGTGGGGGGACTGCATGACCAGCCCGCGGCGAAACCTCGCCAGGCACTCCGCCAGTCCTCGCTCGTTTGGCAGCGTCGGCCATCCCGCCCGCAAACGGCGCAGCAAGCGCTGCTCCGTATCCTCGGCCGTCGCCTCGACATACACCGCCTGGATGTTGGCCGACAGGTGGGGCAATAACCCAGCGCGGATGAACGACGACTTGCCACACCCCGATGGACCGTACACGACGCCCACCGGAAACGTCTCGTCGGGTTCCGTCTGTTCGATCCGCGTCTTCCACTGGCGCAGGCTCTCGGGCAAACCCAACCGATCGCGCGGGCCTGGTAGGAGGTCCAGAAAGAAACCGGCGTCGTTGGCGTCGAACGAACGCAGCCCTTTGGGGACAATCCGGCGACTTCCGGCGACTCCTTCGCCGCCCGCTCGCGAAGCGGCCGTGGGAGCCAGAACATGACGGAGCTCCTCGCCCAACTCGGCGGCCGTGGGATATCGATCCGCCGCCCGTTTCGCGAGCAGCTTCAGGCAAATTCGTTCGATCGCCACGGGTATCCGCGCGTCCCTCTCCCGCAGCGGAACCACCTCCTGGTGCAGAATCTGGTCAAACAGCACCTCCGGTTGAATGCCCTCAAACGGGCGGACTCCGGCCAGCATTTCGTAGAACACCACGCCCAGGCTGAACAAGTCTGAACGGCCATCGATCCGGTGGCTTTCGCCACGCACCAGCTCGGGACTCATGTACTGCGGAGTACCCGCCAGTAATAAGGCGTCGCCTGGTTCCTCCGCCCGCACCGCCAATCCGAAATCGGCCACGTGCGGCCGCCCATCCCCATCCATCAAGATATTGGCGGGCTTGATATCGCGGTGGACCACTCCATGGCGATGGGCATACGCCAGCGCTTCGGCGATCCCCAGGACGATTCGCACCGACTCGGACACGGGCCTCTCGTCCTGCCGGAGCCACGCGGCCAGACTGGACCCCGGAATCCACTTCGAGACAATGTACAGGCCGCCATCCTCGGTCCGCCCCACATCGTAGACGGGCACAATCGCAGGATGATCCAGCCGCGCGAGCGTCCGGGCCTCGACCAGAAACAACTCGAGATTGTCCGAATCTGCAATCCGGTGCCGATGCGGTATCTTGATCGCCACATGCCGAGCTAACTCGCAGTCCCACGCGCGGTAGACGCGACCAAATCCGCCTTGCCCCAGCAACTCGCGGCACTCGTACCGCCCCAGCCGCACGGGTTGTCGAGGTGACTCCGCTACGCCCTCGTCCCAGCCCAGACTGCCGCTGCCGTCGACCATCGCCGGCGCAACGCGGAAATCCTCCGCGATGCCTATCTCGTGATTGGGGGTTGCCGGAGCGACGTGTTCGTCGGTCAGGGCCTCTGGGTCTTCGCATCCGGAACTCGGGTGGCCCGTCTCGGCGCGATCGAGCGCCGCCTCGATATGCCGCAGCCGTTCCAGCTGCCCGCGGATCCAGCTCCACTCATCCGGATACCGTTGCGCCAGCTCCTCGTCCGACTCCAACCGACCTTGCCCGCGCTCGGTCAACACGGTGCGCAGGATGGACTGCAGACGGCGATCCCGCGCGGTGCTCGACGGCGTTTCCGGGGACGCGGCGGACACGGCGGTCCTCCTACCGGCTGAGGAACTGGGACGAATGCCCCAAACTCGAACGCAGATTCTGTTTCGCCCGGTAACAGATCCCCCGCACCGCGTCCTTCGTGCGCGCCAGCGCGTCGGCGATCTGATCGAGGGACTGCTCTTGCAGGTAATAGCGCACAATGACTTCTTGTTGTTCCGCGGGCAGGCTGGCCAGCGCCGAGCGCAGCAGCCGAACGCGATCCTGCTGGCGCACATGTTGGCTGGGTGATGGCGAATCGCCGGCCAGTCGCTGGACCAGCTGCGTCATCGTGCTGTCGGCCAGCGCGGCTAGTGGCGATGCGCGCCGCTCGCGCCGCCGGCGTTTGTGCGCGTCCTTGATGCGATTCGAGGCAATTGTCTTGAGCCAGGCCAGGAACGACCCGGGGCCCCGGTGCTCGAAGCTACGGATTGATTGAGCGGCCTTGTAGAACGTCTCCTGGAGCACATCTTCCACGGGCCACACGTCGCGCAGTTCCGCCGGCAGTCGCGCAGCAACATGCCGCTGCAGCTCGTCGTAGCGGGTCAGTAGCAGCTGGG
>JBFWYF010000263.1:0-8682 GCA_050186685.1 Pirellulaceae bacterium | reverse complement strand
TGCTCTTCCGATCTGGCGCGCTGGCGGATCGACCGGTCAGCAGCGTCATGACCGCGAACCCGACGTTCGTCTATCAGAACGATTCTTCCGCCGCCGCGGTTTGTGTGATGTCTGCTTGCGGATATCGGCACGTCCCGGTGCTGAACGCTTCCGGGCACGTGACGGGAGTCGTGAGCCCGCAGCGGGTGCTGGGCTTCCTGGTCGGGCACATGGGCGATTAGTGCTCGAACTGTAGTGGCATTAGCGAGCGTCAACTTTCGGTGCGCGCCAGATGGTGGCCGCAATGTAGCGGTCGGAGTCTGGCCGGTCGTGGAAGTAGTACACGGTGACGAGCGCGCCGTCCGTCCGCTGGACGGTGCGCGGGTAACCGACGTCCCGTCCGCCGCCGTCTTCGCGCAGACGCAATTCCGGGCCCCACGTCCGGCCGTCGTCGCTGCTGAGCCGCGCGCGCATGCCGAATGGTGCGGCTCGGTAGCCGTACGTCACACAGATTCGACCGTCCTGTAACCGGATCATGCTCGCCGGATTCCCTTCGCCCGTGTCCGGCGCAGGGGTACTTGCCCGTTGCCACGTCCGTCCTTCGTCGTCGGAACGGAAGGCATCGATCCAGCTGCGGTCGCGTTCGCGGCTGCGCACGGCCGACAGGAATCCACGGGTACCGATGCGAACGGTCGAGGGCATGATGGCATAGCCGACCGGTTCGGGACCGATCCAACCGACGAAATCCCACGACTTGCCGCCGTCTTGTGTGCGGACGCAGAACGGGCGCCCTTCGCGCCCGTCCTGCTTGGGCGCGGTCAGAAACAACGCGCAGTCGCGCGGGCCGAGCACCGCATAGTCTGTCCGCGCTGCGACTCCCTGCTGTCCGAACATTGGCAGGCGGTACGGGCCTTGCCATTGGCGGCCGCGGTCCAGCGAATAGTAGAAGCGCGCCGGCCCGGCATGGGCATCGGTCATGCGGACCGTCAACGCAAAGCCGGGATGCGTGAAGTCGATATCGCCGGGGCAATCGGTCCACGGTTTTTCCCGCAGTCCTGGCGGCGTGATTCCATGCAGTGCACTGCCGACGGGGATCAGCGCTCCCTGAGCCGCCGGGTTCTCGATCGACCAGGATTCGCCGCCATCCAGGCTGCGGGCCAGCAGGTGCTCTTCCGGTTTTTCCCGGTCGATGTGGTGTCGAGGGCCGAGGTTCTTGTAATAGCCCGCGCTGAAGCCAACGACGATCTCGTCGCCCCAGGACCAACCGCCGTGGTTGGCTGGCCAACCGCCGAAGCGGCCCGCCGCCGCGTACACGGGCACGTGCCGCGCCTCCACGAGCTCAGCTCCACTGACCCACACCGGCACCCACATCCACCACATCCACGCACAAACAATCTTCCTTCCCATCCTCTCGCTCCCCTACCGCCTCTTCCCCTACAGCCTACCGCCTCTCCCCTACAGCCTATTCCCCTACAGCCTATTCCCCTACAGCCTACTTTCCTATTCCGCCCGCTTACGCCACTGATCAAGTGCCACCGCCGTGATAATGATCGCTCCGATGATCAGCTCCTGGTACGGGTTCGGCACTTCCAGCTGATCGCAGCCGCTGCGAATGACCGACATGATCGCGGCGCCGGTGAACGAGCCAAGCACCGACCCACGGCCGCCGCTCAGGCTGCCGCCGCCAATGACGACGGCGGCAATCACCTGCAGTTCCAGGCCGAGTCCCTCCGCGGGATTGCCGATTTTGAGCGTCGCGAAATGGTACACGCCCGCGATACCGATGAAGGTGCCGGCCAAGGCATACACGCAGACTTTCGTCAGGAAGATGTTTACGCCGCACAGCCGGGCGGTCGATTCATTCGACCCGATCGCAAAGATGTGTCGACCCAGCACCGTGTATCGCAGCAACAGCACGACAAGGACTCCCAGCGCACCGGCCCAGATGACGCCGGGGGCTATGTTGGGCAGCCCGTTGTCGAGCAGATCCGGGGCTCGGGTGGAACAGAGCGAATCGAGCCAGCTCGGAATCTGGTCCCGTCCCGGAGCGATGGTCGTTTCGTCGCAGATGATCCGCCCGATGCCCAGGTAGATCGTCATGGTTCCCAGTGTCACGATAAACGGCACGACGCGGAGCGAACTGATCAGGAGCCCGTTGCCGACTCCGCAGCTCGTGCCGACGGCGACAGCCAGCACGACGGCCCACGCGGGAGCGACATCGTGCTTGAGGGTATAAGCCAGCACCGCCGCGCAGAGCGTCAGAGCCGTCCCGGCGGATAGATCGATGCCGCCCGCGATGATGATCAAGGTCATACCGAGCGAGGCCACCGCGACGATGGACGACTGGTTCAGCACGATCCGCAGGTTTCGGATCGACGCGAAGCGGCCTCCCCCCCAAGCGTAGTCGGCCAGGGCGAACAGGACGACGAGCGCGAACAGGGCCAGCAAGGGCCCCAGTTCCGCGCGAACAAACCAGTCCCACAGGCGGCGGACCGGGGAGGGAGCGTGCCAGGATGTTCCGGGTTCCCCGTTCATGCGTCACTACTTACCGCACAGGCCATGATGCTCTCCTCGGTCCAGTCGCGCGCCGGGCGGACTTCCCGCAACCGCCCGCGAGCCATCACCGCTATCCGGTCGCACACTGCCAGCAGCTCGGGCAAGTACGAACTGACAAAGATGATGGCTTTGCCCTGCGCCGCCAGCTCGCCGATCACCCGATATATCTCCGACTTAGTCCCCACGTCGATGCCTCGGGTTGGTTCGTCCAGCAGCAGTAACTGAGCGTCCTGGTGCAGCACACGGGCGAGCGCAACCTTTTGCTGGTTACCGCCCGACAAGGCCGAAACGGGCTGATCCGCGCTGCGCGCTTTGATGGCCAGCGCCTGCATCCAGCCGGATACGATCTGGCGGCGACGGCGGACGGCGAGGAATCCGGCGACACTGACCGGTCCCATGCGGCTTAGAGTCGTGTTGTCTGCGATCGACAGCTGCTGGGCAAGTCCTTCGCCTTTGCGGTCCTCGGACAGGAATCCGAGGCCCGCGCGGATGCTCTGTCTTGGACGTGGCACAAACGATCGGTCGTTCAGCGTGATGGTGCCGCGCCGCAGGCGATCGAGTCCGAACAGGCAGCGGAGGGTCTCGGTGCGGCCTGCGCCGACCAGCCCGGCGACCCCCAGGATCTCGCCGCAACGCACTTCGAGGCTGATGCCTTGGGGGATCGTGTCGCCGCTCACATCGCGGCAGCTGAGCAGTGTCGGTCCCGGCTCGTGCGGTATCTGGGGAAAGAGTTGCGACACGGTCCGGCCGACCATCAGTGCCACGATGTCGGTGTCGCTGACGTCCTCGAGTCGCCCGTGTCCGGCGTTGGCGCCGTCCCGCAGCACGGCGTACGACTGCGCCACCTGGCGCACTTCCTCGAGAAAATGGCTGATATAGACGATCCCGCGGCGCGACTCGCGCAACCGCCGGATGATCTCGAACAGTCGGTGAACGTCCCGCTGCGGCAAGGAACTTGTCGGTTCGTCAAACACGAGAACCTTCGCGTCGTGGACGAGCGCTCGGGCGATTTCAACCAGTTGCCGCGCGCCGACCGACAGGTGGCCCACGATCGCCGTGGGGCTCAGCTCCGGGTGGCCGAGCTGGTCCAGGACTTCGCGTACGCGCGGACGTTGGAAACCGCGACGCAGCCACGGACCCCAGCGCTGCTCGCGTCCCAGCATGATGTTGTCTTCCACGCTGAGATGCGGCGCGAGGTTCAACTCCTGGTAGATCATCGCCACTCCCGCCAGCCGAGCGGCGTGTGGCCGAGCGGGCGCGTAGGGAGCGCCCGCCAGCTGCATGGTGCCGGCATCGGGCCGCAAGGCACCGCTCAGGATTTTCATGAGCGTGCTCTTGCCCGCGCCGTTCTCGCCGATCAACGCCAGGACTTCCGCCGGGCGCAGCGTCAGCTGCACGTCGCGCAACGCGCTGGTCGCGCCGAAGTGCTTGTAGATACCTTCCATCCGCAGCAGAGGCGTCGTCGTCGCCATGTCATTCCGAGAATTGCCGCGGGTGCAGCAGCTTCTGATACTGCTCGGTTTGCATGTTCTCGGGAGTGGCCACGAACTCGCCCGTCGAGACACGCGGTTCCACTTGCTCGCCACGCAGTTTGGCGACAGCCGTCTTTACGGCCAGATAGCCCATGGTGACCGGATCCTGCAGCACGATTCCGTGGACTTTCCCGCTGCTTAGCCCCGCGATCAGCCGCTCGCTGGGGTCGAATGCGACGAACTTGACCTTACCGGCCAGCCCGGATTGTTCCAAGGCTTCGAGCGTCCCGTTGCAGTTGGATTCGCACACGGCGAAGATTCCATCGACTTCGTCCTGGTGCCGCAACAGCAGCTGCTGGGCCTTGTCCATGGCACTTTTAGTCGTCGTCCCCCCGTACTGATCGGAAGAGAGAACTTTGATGTCAGCGATCTTGGAGATCGCGTCGAGGAAGCCTTTCTCGCGTTGCTCGGTGCTCTCGCTGCCGGCGCTGTAGCGCAGCATGATAACGTCGCCTTTTCCGCCGATGGCCGTGGCCAGCTGCTGTGCGGCCAGCTGCCCCGCCCGTTCGTTGTCGGTCGCCACGTAGGCGACGATTTCAGCACCCTCACCGAGACCGCTGTCGAAGATCACAACCGGGATTCCTTCGTCATTGGCCTCGCGGACCGCATCGACCAGTGCGACCGACGAGTTGGGTGCGAGGCAGATGGCATCCACCTGCCGCGTCACCATGTTCTTGACGACCTCCACCTGGCCGGCGATGTCGTTCTCGAGCGCGGGACCCTTCCAGACAATCTCGACGGAGCCCAGTTCCTGAGCCGCCTGCTCGGCGCCGGCATGTACCGACTTCCAGAACTCGTGGCTGGCGCCTTTGGGGATCACCGCAATCCGCAGCGTCTTCCCCGTGGTCGCGCCGACGGTCCCGGCAGCCGGCTCGCCGGCCGGCGTGTCCGCGCCGGCCCCCCCGCCCGTTCCGTTCCCGCCCCCACAGCCAACGGCTGCGCAGCCGACCGCGAGAAGTCCCAGCAGGATTGCCTTCGGGACCGACTGCCTGATCACCGTACTGCCTGCGAAATACCATCCCCTCATATGGACTCCTTGGAGCTGAGAAAGCCGCTCGAGATCGCGTGCGGGTGCCTGCCTGAGAAAACCAGGCTCTGCCTGAAAACCCACATGACTGACCGCGACGCGGTTGCCTGAGTCCCTCTTCGGGTCGACCGGCCGAGGTCCCCGGGTGCGGGCGACGCGGTTTTCGGACAGAGCCTAACACAAAGGGGCCTCGCGTCGCAACTTGCCGGCTGCCAGTGCCGCTTCGAGCTGGTCACAGGCGCGCGACTCGATTGGCCCCCAGCTGGAGGGGCCGGCTGAATTGGCGGAATTCCGCAGTAGCATTCGACAAGCCGCAACGGGACACGTCCCCGCGCCGGCGCGGGCGTCTTGGCAGCCGGGACTAGACCAAATAACCTGTCCTGCACGGGTCCCACTGCATTCCGCAGGACTGGACCGCGCTCGATCCAGAGGGAACCTCCGCTGTGCTGTGCTTCGCGAACCATCCCGCGCTCGTGCCGCCCCGGATATCTGGGCGTCCGCTGCGCCGGTACGGGAACCTGGCCCTGCGCGTGGCGCTGTTGTGCTGCAGCACGGTGGCCGCATCTCGCGCCGAGGTGCCCGGTGAAGTCCCGACCGGCAGGCGTCCTGCGGGAACCGCATCGGCCGCCGACGAACCCCGAACCGGCCGCGGGTCGGATTCCGCCCAGTTAAGGCGCTGGGTACTGGATCTGGGAGCCGACGACTTCGCGACGCGCGACGAAGCGATGCACATGCTGATGGGCCGCAGCGACGATGCGTTCCCCTTGCTCGCCGAAGCGTTGGGTGACCTGTCCGCCGAGCGGCGCCAGCGAGCGGTCCTGCTGCTGGCCCGACACGATTCATTTGAGCAGTTGGCGCCGCACCTGTTGCGGTTCGCCTGCACGGCCCAGGGAGGCGGCGCCCGCGAATTGCTGCGGGACCGCTGCCTGCAGCAGGTTGCGCTGGCCGCGGAACTGGAAAGCGTCGATCGCTTATTTCGACTCTGGGACACGACCCCGGACCAGTATGCCTTGCAAGTCGACGAGGCCTTCCGCAGCGCGGAAACCACGGAACAGTTGTCCGGCGTCGTGAGGCCGCTGATTGAACTGCGCCGCAAGGCCTCCCAGTTCAGCGACTTCGTGACCCGGTTGAACGCGCTCGCCGTGACTCACGATCACCATTACAGCCCCGGCTACCAGGTCACCGTTGCGCTGGCCCGAGGGCTGCGCGGCGATCGCCAGGACGTTGTGCAGTTCGCGCTGCAGTTTGTCGAGTCGCTCGAGTCGCTGCAGCGCCAGCTGAATGGCGGCGGGCTGTCCCGCCACGCCGTACGCGAGGAAATCGGCAATCGCACGAGTTGGTGCCAGGGCGCGACGGCCTACCTCGTCCAGTTGCTCGACCCTCAGTCACCTGCCAGCCAGTTGCTGCGCGACCACGTGCCGATCCCCCTGAGCGATCTGCACAAGAGCTTTTTCGATGGCCTGGCCGCTCCCGACCAAAAGGAGTTTTTACAGGGAGTAGGGCGCGTGCATGTGGTCGACTTGCTGACCAGCGCCATGCGACAGTGGCCATCGTCCCCGAAGGACGGAGTGGCCGCGGTGCTGAAAGCACAGGTTGTGGCCGCAGCGCGCGACGGGGATAAACCGCGGGCACTCGTCTTGCTCGAAGCCTTGGACGTCTGCCGGAGCTTGGACGAGTCCGGCATCGAATTGACCTCGGAAGGGGGGCGCCGGCTCTCGCAACGCGTGTACGACGCAGCGGTGCTTGCTCGGCACCACCGGGACTTCTATCCCGCCGTCAGTGTCGTCAACCGCCTGATCAACCTGGCGCGGCGAGGCGTCCGTCCGGGCCATCCGGCCTATCCGCGGGAGTATGTCGCGTGGTACGTCTCGGGCGATGAGGAAGCGACGGCCGAAACTTCTCGGGCCGTGCTGGAGAAATACACGACCCTGGTTGAGCGTTTCAGCGGTTGGAATGTCGACTGGCGCGATCCGGTTGCCGCCCAGTTGGCCGATACGATCCGCCCTCGTCCCGCGGCAGGAACGGAACGGCTCGTGGCGCTGCTGCGTCGCACGGATGAGATGACGGCGGACGCGACCCCCGAGGGATTTGCACAGCGGATCCACGCCCTCGCGGCCGAATTCGCCGCCAGCCCGTAGAGGAATGCATGCCGGACTGCCCTGCTATTTCGATCCACGATGATGCCGCGGCCGAGCGACTGCGGCAGGAGTCGGGATTGAACCTGCGCCCCTGGCGGCGGCTGCGTTATGGCTTTTACCAGTTGGGTCGGCCGGACGAGGAACTCCTGGCCGAACTGCCCCTGCCCGCCCGGACCGAGATCCTCGCGCAGTTGCGTCTGCACGACCTGCAACTCGTCGACCGCCGTACCTCCGCGGAAGGCGCCACAAAGCTGATCTTGCGCACGCGCGATTACCGGCATGTCGAGGCCGTGATTTTGGGGGCCGCGACGCGCCGCCGCACGTCGCTCTGCATTTCATCGCAAGTGGGATGTGCCGCTCGCTGTGTTTTCTGCGCGACGGGCCAGATGGCCCAAGTTCGCGACCTATCGGCCCGGGAGATCGTCGATCAGGTCAGCCATGCCAATCAATTGCTGCGCGGCACGGCCCGGAAAGTCACGAACGTGGTGTTCATGGGAATGGGGGAACCGTTCCATAACGAAGAGGCTGTCATCGAGGCAGCGCACCTGCTGTTCTCGCAGCGCCATTTCAATCTGTCCCCCAAGCGGACGGTCGTCTCCACCGTCGGCGTGCCGGCGGCGATGCTCCGGTTTGCTCGCCGTTTTCCCCATACGTCGTTGGCGCTCAGCCTTCACGCGGCGCGCCAGGATGTGCGCGAACGGCTGATTCCCTTGGCACGCCGATACCCGTTGGACGAACTCCGCGCGACGCTCGCCGAGGTTCTGACGCTGCAGAAGGCGCCGCTGATGATCGAGTACTTGCTTCTGTCCGGCATCAACGACAGCCTGGACGACGCCCACCGGCTCGCCGATTTTTTGCGCGACTTTCCCGTGCTCGTCAATCTGATTCCGTTCAATCCCGTCGAGCATGCCCCGGAATTGACCAGCTCGTCGCGCGAACACGGGACCGCGTTCGCCTCGGTGCTGCGGGACCGTGGGTTCCTGGTGACCTTCCGCCGTTCATTGGGAAAGGACATCGAGGCCGCCTGTGGACAGTTGATCCAGCAACTGGATCAGGGCGTCGTGCCGCTGGCGTCGCCATAAGCCTTGTCGACACAGCCGCAAGTCTCGTGCTCACAGCCCGATCCGCGCGCGCACCCTTCACTGCAATACGTGAAACCATCGCGCTGAACTGCATCGGACTGGCCGGCGACCACACAGGAACACTCGTCGTGTGCGCACACGGCATTGGATGATGGAGTAGTTGATGCCATCACGCGGTCCCTTCGTTTGGATCCAAGAGGCTTGACTCGCCGCTGGGAGCTTTTTGCGGCGATGTCAGACCTTTCCTGCCAGCGCTTTTGGGGCAGCAAAACATGAAGTGGGTGGGCGCCTATTCCACGGAATCTTATTCCCGCATAGCGGGCAAGCGGCGCGCCGCACAGCGTGCCGATTGGGCGGTCAACGCTGTC
>JBFWYF010000262.1:0-8693 GCA_050186685.1 Pirellulaceae bacterium | reverse complement strand
CCGTCGGGTACTGCGCGACACGCCACAGCGGGCGCGGTGTCGAAGTACACCTGATCGGTGCTCGTCTCGCCGCCGATCGCCACCATTTGCAGCAGCACCGTACTCCAGATCACCCCATGCACAACATGAGCGAAGCGAGGGACTTCCATGACGACAAGCCTCCTGGAAAAGACCGATGCGCCGCAGCCCGCGCATCGCTGTGAGAACTTGCATCGTGCAGTCACCGCGGCAAGCAACCATGCCTACCTTGCCGAACCGATGGGAAGAACCCCGTTTCGTGTCCGCTGGTTCGGCCTGCCGTAATCGTAGCGCTGCCGGAGCCGCCGTCAAATCGACCGCGCGGTGCAGGGTGCGCAGCGCGCATAAGGGGGCACCGCCGCCTCACGGGGCGGGAGCGGCAAAGGCGAGTCCTAGATCGACCCCCACTCCATCGGGAGGCAGTTGAACCGGGGCGGGGACGGAACTGCTCCAATGGCGCAGCATCTTCTCGGCGTCCTCGGCGGTGACCGGGCGGGAGAACAGATATCCTTGCGCGTGCGTGCATCCCAGCTCCATCAGTAGTCGTCGCTGAGCATCCGTCTCCACGCCTTCGGCGACGACATCCAGGTGCAAGCCTATCCCCAGCGTGATGATGGTGCGGACGATCTCCAGGCTTTCGTCGGAATCTGTCATCGTGCTGACGAACGACCGGTCGACCTTGAGTACATCAAGCGGCAGTCGATGCAGGTAGGCGAGCGAGGAATAGCCCGTACCGAAGTCGTCGATGCCGATGCGAAGTCCCATTTCGCGCAATCGCGTCAGCACCGGGCAGACCAGTTCGGGCTTGCGCATCAGCGTGCTTTCCGTTACTTCCAGTTTGATCGACTGCGGGGCGACGCCCGTGCGTTCGATCATGGCCTGGACTTCGTCCGTAAAGCCGGCTTGCTGCAGTTGGAGAATCGAGCAGTTAATGCTGATGACCAGCGGCGGGGCATCCGGAAACTGTTTATTCCACCGGGCGGCCTGCTGGCAGGCCTGGTTCAAGACCCAACTGCCCAGAGGCACGATCAGGCCCGTTTCTTCGGCGGTAGGAATGAAGACATCGGGGCCGACGCGTTCCTGGCGAGGATGGTTCCAGCGGACCAGCGCTTCGAAACCCGCAATGGCATGTGTCGCCAGGTGCACAATGGGTTGGAAGTTCAGGTAAAAGTCCTTGGCTCCCTGCACGGCCTTCCGGAGATCCTGCTCCAGTTGCAGGCGTTTGGTGGCCCGCTGGTGCATGGTGGGATCGTAGGAACGGAAACGCCCCCGGCCATCGCTCTTGGCGTAATACATGGCGGTATCCGCTTCGCGCAGCAGGTCCTCGGGCGACTGGTCACTTTCGCCGCTGAAGGCAATCCCGATGCTGACGCCTGCAGTGACCTCGTTGCCGGCCAGCAGGAAGGGTTCGGCGAATGCGGCGATAATGCGATCCGCGACCGCCTGGGCATCGTCCGGCGCCGACAGGTCGTTTAACAGCACCGTAAACTCGTCGCCTCCCAGCCGTGCGACGGTGCACGTCGTGTTGCGTTTCGAGACGACGTCGCAGGCGCGGACACACTTTTCGAGCCGCGCGGCGACGGCCGTCAGCAGGCTGTCCCCGACCTGATGCCCGAGACTGTCGTTGACGAGTTTGAAGTTGTCGAGGTCCAGAAACAAGACGGCGAAGTATCCCTTACCCAGTCGCCGCCGCCGGTCGCAGACGCGTGCGAGTCGCTCGAGAAACAGCAGCCGGTTCGGCAGCCCGGTGAGGGAATCCCCGACTTTGCCTTGCGTGATGTCGGTCAGCGATCCCGACATCCGCGCCGGGCGTCCCGATGCATCGGGCAGCAGGATCCCGCGGCAGTTCATCCAGCGATAACTGCCATCACGATGGCGCATGCGCATTTCCTGGTCGACTTGGGATTCCCTTTCCCACCGCGATTTGTTGACGAGCGTGAGAAAACGTTCGCGGTCGTCGGCGTGAATCCGCGAGAACCATTCGGTCGGTGAGTCGCCAATTTCGTCCTCGCCATAGCCCAACATTTCCTTCCACCGGGGCGAGAGGTACAGGGTATCGTGCACGATATCCCAGTCCCACAGACCGTCGTTGGCTCCTTTGGCGGCCAGGGCATAACGCTCTTCACTCAGGCGGAGCGCGTGCAGCGATCGGCGCAATCCGATATGGGTCGCCAGTCGCGCCAACGTCACTTCCGGATCAAAGGGTTTCTGGACGAAATCATTCGCCCCAAGCCCGTAGGCGGTAACGATCGAGTCCCGCGATTCTTCCGCGGTCACCATCACCACGGGCAACTGCATTTGCGTGTAGGTCCGTCGCAGTTCGGCAAGGCAGGCGAAGCCGTCCATATCAGGCATCGTCCCATCGAGCAAGACGAGGTCGAATTCCGATTGCGCGACCTGTAGCAGCACGTCCCGTCCCGTGTGGACGGTCACTACTTCGTGCCCGTGCTGGCGCAGGATATGCGCCAGCACGTCGCAGTTGATGGGCTCGTCATCGGCGACCAGGATGCGGGACTTGGTCGACAGCATGGCGAGAGTTTGCATGCAGCTTCCCCAATTCACTCGAGCCACTCGGCCGGTACCGGAGCCGCACGGCTACGCTTCCGGCTGCTCAAACATAGGTTGCGTGACTCGGCACGGAGCGCAATTCCTGACCGTTCAAAACGTTCGCATCAGGGAAGATAGCGGCGTCGCGGCGGAGCCGTCGTCGTTCTCGGCTCGTAAGCTACTATGAAATAGCTATTTGCGTCGTTTTCGCCGCCAGTGCGCGATTTCGCATACCCGCTGAGTAGGTGGGCTTTGTTCCCCAAGTCAAGTGCGGGGGGGCGCATGCCAGGCATGCGGCGTGCGCGGAATGGTGGGATGAAGCGGGCGCGCTGGAACGCGCTCAGCGCACCGTCGATCACGCGTGTGCTGCGGGAGCAGGGCGCGGAGTGGGGGGGCGCGGAGTGAAGGGCGATTGGCCAGGAGGCACGCCGCTTGCTAACGACGAGCCCGGGGGTGCTTGAGGGGCAGCCACGATCCGTTCTGCTGGCTGCTCGCGACACACTGCTGAATGAAGTACATTCCTTCGACTCCGTCATATACGTTGGGATAGACGGTGTCGCGCGTCTCGAACTTCTGTCCCGCGGCCCGGAGGACCATGTTGTCGTAAGCGGACCGGTAGACGTTGGCGAAGGCCTCAAAGAAGGCCTCGGGATGGCCGCTCGGCAGACGGCAGGCGGCGCGCCCGGCATCGTTCGTAAACGGGGCGTTGGGATCGCGGGTGTAAATCTGGTGAGGCTGGCCGTTCCGGCGGACGATCATGGCGTTCGGCTCCTCCTGTCGCCACTGGAGCGATCCTTTCGTCCCGTCGATTTCAATGAACAGGTCGTTTTCGCGGCCGTGGCTGATTTGCGAGGCGGTCACGGTGCCGAGGGCTCCGTTCTCGAAGCGGACAACGGCGGTGCCGTAATCGTCGAGCGCTCGGCCTGGCTCGAAGGTCTTCAGGTGGGCGCTCACGGATTCAGGCAACACGCCGGTCATGTAGCGGGCCAGGTTGAAGGCATGCGTCGCGATATCGCCGAAGCATCCGGCGGCGCCGCTGCGTGCCGGGTCGGTGCGCCACGACGCCTGCTTCTGGCCGGAGGTCTCCAGCCGACTGCGTAACCAGCCCTGGATATAGAAGGCACGCACGGCCTGGATCTCGCCAAATTCACCGCTCAGGATCATCTGGCGTGCCTGGCGCACGAGGGGATAACCGGTGTAGTTGTGCGTGACCGCGAACACCACTCCCGACTTCTCGACGGTAGCGCACAGCGTTTCGGCCTGGGCCAGATCAAATGTGAGCGGCTTGTCGCAAATGACGTTGAAACCGGCTTCGGCGGCGGCGTTCGCAATCTCGAAGTGCGTGTGGTTGGGGGTGGTTACCGAAATGAAGTCGACGCGGCGGTCGGCCGGCAGCTTGCGTTCGGCGTCGAGCAGTTCCCGGTATGATCCGTAGGCCCGCTCGGCGGGGATGTCGTAGTCGGGGGCCGACGCCTTGGCTCGGGCGGGATCGGAGGACAAGGCGCCCGCGACCAGCACCGCCCGGTTGTCGAGGACGGCGGCCGTGCTGTGTACCCGCCCGATAAACGCGCCCTGGCCGCCTCCCACGAGTGCCATGCGCAACTTACGATTCAATTCACCGTTGGTCGCCATGTTGATCTCCCGCACTGGACGAAGGAACGATACCGCCGTTGCCGA
Organism: Pirellulaceae bacterium; assembly: GCA_050186685.1. Lineage (GTDB taxonomy): Bacteria > Planctomycetota > Planctomycetia > Pirellulales > Pirellulaceae > CAZFLF01. The sequence continues at coordinate 4,451 of JBFWYF010000262.1, read as the reverse complement.
GTTGCGGCGTGTGTGGAGACAATGTATCCGTCCGAGCGCGGTAGATGAAGCGGGAGTGAACGCTTGCTCGGAATCCGCAGGAACGGCGTTGTGATCAGCCGGGCAGATCCGTTGCGATCGGCTGTTCACCGGTCTGGGCACAAGATACGATGAGGTCGATGGGCAAGGGCGAGTCCCCGCGGCTCGCCGCGTAGCTGAGGCAGTTGCAAGGAGTCGATACATGGTGTGGCCCGCAGTCAGGTTGATTCGTGCTCCCTTCGGGCTCGGTGTCAGTTCCGGAATACTTGTCGGCGCCGGTGCCCTGCTCGGGCTGCTAATCGCGTCTGGCCTGCATCCTTGGTCGCAGCTCGAGACGCGTCTTGAAGCCGTGGCCAGCAGCGGCGGCGAATCGATGGCCATTGCCTCCGGATTAATTGGCGAAGGCGTCGAGGGGCTGTTCGTGCTCGACTTCATCACTGGCCAATTGACCTGCCAGGTCGTGAACCCGCGTTCGGGCCAGCTCGCCTACGTCTATCAGCGCAACGTCGCCCAGGATCTGGGCGTGCAGCAGGGGAAGTCTCCCAAGTACCTGCTCGTGACCGGGGAGTTGCGGGTCCGGCAGAATGTCAGCAACGTGAAGCCGGCGGAGAGCCTGGTGTATGTCGCCGATGTGAACACGGGGCGCTACGTCGCCTACATGATGCCGTTCACCAAGCAGATCTTCGACTTCAACTCGCAGGCAGTCGCACCCATGATCCCGGTCGGAGGCGGTTCAGCTCGCAACGTCGTGGTCGAGTGAACCGGACGTCGAGTGGGCCGATCCTTACGCCGGGTGACTGGCATCTCGTGAATCAGTCCGCGGCCTCCGGTTGCGAAACTAGACACTTTCATCGGAACAAGACCAGACCTATATGATCCGCCACCTTACTCAACATTCGGTCGTGAAGTGGTTCGCGGGGCTTGTGACAGGATTGTTGCTGAGCACCCTGGGAATCGTTGCGGTACTCTCCTTCACCGGGTACTTCGAGCAGGAGCATCTGCGGTGGCTGGAGCGACAGCTGCACGCGGCAGCCGCGCAAAGCGGAGGGACGTTGTCGGTTGCTACGGGCTACATTGAACCGGGAGTCGAAGGCATCTTCGTGCTCGACGCGATCTCGGGAGATCTCACCTGTGGTGTCTTGAATCCGCGTAGCGGGCAGATTGCTGGTCTCTTCCGGCGGAATGTCGCGGCGGACCTGGGCGTCCAGCAGGGAAAACAACCCAAGTACCTGATGGTGACCGGCGCCGTCGAACAGCGGAGTCAGATCAGCAACGTCCGCCCGGCGCTCAGCCTGGTGTACGTCGCCGACGCGACGACCGGACGCTACGCCGGGTACATGATGCCCTGGAACACCCAGGTTATTAATCAGAACCAGACGATCGCCCAGACGTTCATTCCCATTGGCGGGGGCTCCGCTCGCAACGTGCCCATTGAATAGCGCGGGCTTGGCACATTCATGACCATCACTGTCAACGGAGAACCTCGGCAAGTCGACGATCATGCGACCGTCGCGATGTTGCTAAGGGAACTGAATCTCGCGCCGCGGCGCGTGGCGGTCGAAGTCAACCTCGAGCTCGTCCCCCGTGAACAGCAAGATCAGTTTGCGCTTCGCGAGGGAGACGCGCTGGAAGTCGTCACCCTGGTCGGAGGAGGTTAGCGGATGGAAGCCGTCTCGGCGCAGGATTCGGGCAGCGCAGCTCGAGGGGCAGCAACTCGTCGCTCCGCACGCGAACACGAGGATCGGCCGCAGAGCGGGGAAGGCGATGTGTACCAGCCACAGGACCGGTTGAGCCTCGGTGGGCACGTCTTCGACAGTCGGCTGATCGTGGGCACCGGCAAGTACGAGACGCTGGATCTCATGCGCCAGGCGCTCGATGTGTCCGGCACCGAGTGTGTCACGGTCGCCGTCCGGCGCGAAAAGCTGTACGACGGCGCGGGGAAGAACATCCTGGATTATCTCGATTTGAATCGGTATACGCTGCTGCCGAATACGGCCGGTTGTTATACCGCGCGCGACGCAGTTCGGACCGCCCGGCTGGGTCGAGAGATCCTCAAGGGATTGGAGAATTCCGGTGCCGACTGGGTCAAGCTGGAAGTGCTGGGGGACAGCCAGACCCTGTTGCCTGACCCGATTGCGACGCTGGAGGCCACGGAGTTGCTTGTGGCAGATGGATTCCAGGTGCTGGTGTATACGACCGACGATCCGGTGTTAGCTCGACGGCTGAAGCAGGCGGGTGCGACCGCGGTGATGCCCGCGGGCAGCCCGATTGGTTCCGGCCAGGGCATTCTCAATCCCAATAATATCCGCATCTGCCTGGAGTATCTGAAGGCCGACGATCCATCTTATCCGGTGATCGTGGATGCGGGAGTCGGTACGGCCAGCGATGTCGCGGCAGCGATGGAGCTGGGAGTGGACGGAGTGCTGTTGAATACGGCAATTGCCCACGCCCGGGATCCCGTCCTGATGGCGCGCGCGATGCGCTCGGCCTGGGAAGCCGGCCGCTGGGCTCATCTCGGCGGACGGATTCCCAAACGCCTGTACGCCACGGCCAGCAGTCCCGAGGAAGGCGTCATTGCCGCTCGACCCCGCTGGCATTAGGCCGCTATATTGGGTGGTCTCGCTGGGCGACGCCGTGTCGCGCACGAGCAATCTCCCCCTCAGCGGATGGCACGGGCATGTCACGCGAATCACGTTGGCAGCGGTCGTATCGTGGGGCAGTTTGTTTCCTGCTGGTGGCGTGCTCCGTCCATCCGACTTGGGCCGAGGACAGCTATGTCGAGAATCCAGGCACGGAAGGCAATGGGAATGCGGTAGTAGGCCCCGACTACCGAATGGATCCCGACCTGACCGAGTTGGGGCGTCCCCAGGGGAAGTACTTCGAGTTTTCCCTGCGTGTGGCCGATAGCAAGATCTTTCCGGGCAACGATGCGACGTTGGATCCCAGCAAGCCGGTGCGTGAAGTGCGGAAGATCTTTGTCTACGTGCCGGCGGCCTACCGGGACGGGACGAAGGCACCGATTCTGGTCACGCTGGATGGCCCCAGTCGGCTGAACCTGGTGCGGAACGCTCTCGACAATCTCACGGTTTCGTCTAACCCGCAGCGGCGGCTGCCGGCCTTTGTCGCGATCGGCGTCGAGAACGGCGGCAACGACGGCAAGGGGAGCGAGCGCGGTTTGGAGTACGACACGCTGTCAGACCGATTCGCCCGTTTCATCAACGACGAGGTCTTGCCCGCCGTGCTGAGCCAGCCGGAGATCAGGGCCGCCTACCCCCGCCTCGCCTTTACCGAGAATCCCTGGGGCCGGGGCGTGATGGGTTGCAGCTCAGGCGGGGCGGCCGCGCTGACCATGGGCTGGTTCCGGCCCGATCTGTTCCGCCGGCTGATTACCTATTCGGGCACGTTCGTCGACCAGCAGGATGATGATGCGCCCGAGGAGAAGCAGTTCCCGCTCGGCGCGTGGGAGTATCACTCCGGCATGAAACTGATTGAGAACAGTCCGAAGAAGCCGTTGCGCATCTTTACGCATGTGGCGGAGAACGATCTGCGCGCTCAGGACCCCGAGGAGACGTATCACAACTGGGTGATGGCCAACGAACGTACCGCCGCGGCGTTGATGGCGAAAGGGTACGACTACCGCTACGTTTTCAGCCGGGCCACGCGACACTGTGATCGCAAGGTATTTGAACACACGCTGGCCGACACGCTCGTCTGGATGTGGCGTGGATATCACAGTGAGTGACGGTGGCGGGGCCGCTACACGGTACCAACCGTCCTAGGCCAATCACACGGATTACGAGTCCAGAGAGTCCACGGTAGTTTTCGAGGGACCGAACTTCACGAGGTATGGAACGATGGAAGGACCAACTGTCAGACGGTAACATCCCGCTGGTCACCTTTGTCAACGTGTTCGTGCGAGCTATGGGTCGTCGATCTGCCAGCGGGTTGTTGCTGTTTATTGCGGTTCTCATGGTTGTCGGCCGTGTGCAGGCCGAACCTTTCGTCCGTCCAATTCTAAAGCCGGGCGTCCCTTTCCCGGAGCACGTCCATCGCGACTTCTCCGTCCGAGATGGCCTCCCCTCGAGCTGGATCAACGACGTATTGCAGACGCGCGACGGATTTGTGTGGATCGCCACCGATAATGGGTTGGCGCGGTATGATGGCCTGCGATTCAGCACGGTCAACCGCGCGACGAATCCACAACTCCCTTCCAACGAGACTCGGGTTCTGTTCGAGAGCAGCGACGGGAATCTCTGGATAGGATCGACTTCAGGCCTGGCCCGCTATCGTTCAGGACGCCCCCCGACGATCGAGAATGTTTCTGAATTGCACCGAACGACGGTTTTCGCGATCCAAGAAGACAGTTCCGGTGCGTTGTGGGTGGGAACCCTGCAAGGGACGTACATCCGCACGCGTGAGCTGGAATTCGAGAT
>JBFWYF010000261.1:0-8711 GCA_050186685.1 Pirellulaceae bacterium | reverse complement strand
GCTGGTTATCCTGTGAATCGCGTCAAATCGTTCGTGGGGCACTACGTCGTCGCCCAAGGTGCGACGGCCGCCGCTCGCCGCGCGGCACGCGTGGCCTGGTGGCAGGCCCAACCGCGACTCGCGCAGGCGATCTTCTATCCGCAAACGGACGGGCGCGACAGCTACGTGGTCAGTCTTAACGCGCAGGGCGCCGCCTTGCTGGACGAAGATCTCGACAAGTTCGTGGCTAACCTGCGAACGCAGCCCGATATCAACACCGATGCGATCGCGACGTTCTTGGGACACGGACCGGAAATCAAGCTCGCCATCGACGCGGCGCGTGGCGGGGCCGGCGAAGCTGCTGCCCCGCCCGCTCACGACCTCGGTCTGCTGTTTCGCCTGCCATATGATGCGCCCGAGTTGGTCGACCTGCGGCTGAACGGTCACGAGCTGGCTCCGGACGGATATCAGCGGTGGCTGGCCGACGGTTGGACCCATGTGCTCGTGCCGGTCACCTCGGCGCAGGTCGCTCGGTCGAACCTGTTGATCGTGACGTGCGCCTACCGCCCTAACCGGGCTCGTACAACCGGCTGGGCTCCACCCGCCGCAGTGCTCCAGCGCCTGCGATGAGTGTGCTGCGGACCACCTAACCCCCTACCGCCTACCGCCTAACCCCCTACCGCCTTAAGCCTAACCCCCTACCGCCTTAAGCCTAACCCCCTACCGCCTTAAGCCTAACCCCCTACCGCCTTAAGCCTAACTCCCTACCGCCTTAAGCCTAACTCCCTACCGCCTTAAGCCTAATCGTCTCACCCTGCACGCGCGTCGGGACGAATGTAGAATGGCCCCCCGGGATTCGTGCTGGGGCGTTTGCTTTTTATTCTGGACCGTCGCGGATGTATTGCGTTCATCGAAACGGCTGGTTGTGCGTCGCTACGGTGGCGGCCGTGTTGAGCTCCGTCGGCTCTGCTGATGATTCCCGCCCGCCGAACGTGATTGTGATGTTGGCCGACGATCTGGGGCAGCGGGATCTGGGCTGTTACGGCGGCACGTTCTACGAGACGCCGCATCTCGATCGACTGGCACGGGAAGGGGCACGCTTCACAGACGCATACGCGGCCTGTCCGGTATGTTCCCCGACGCGGGCCAGCTTGATGACGGGACTGTGGCCGCAGCGCACCGGCGTCACCGACTATATCGGTGCACCGCTAGAGCCTGCGGCATGGAAGCGGAATACGCTGCTGCTGCCGGCACCGTACTCGGACCGCTTGGCCCTAGACGAAGTGACGTTGGCCGAAGGGCTCCGCTCGGCTGGCTATGCCACGTTTTTTGCGGGTAAGTGGCATCTTGGGCCGGAGGGGTGGTGGCCCGAGAATCAAGGATTCGATTTCAATCTGGGGGGCATCGAACGGGGTGGACCCTACGGAGGCAACAAGTACTTTTCGCCGTATGGGAATCCGCGATTGCCCGATGGACCGCCGGGCGAACACCTGCCGGATCGACTGGCCAAGGAAACGACCCAGTTCATCACCGCGCACCGTGACCGGCCCTTCTTCGCGTACTTGTCGTTCTACTCGGTGCATACGCCCCTGATGGCTCGCGCCGACCTGCAACGGAAGTACGAAGAGAAACGCATGCGGCTGGGGCTGGAGGCCGCGTGGGGGCGCGAAGAACCCCGCGATGTGCGGCTCGTGCAGGACCATGCGGTCTATGCGGGCATGGTCGAGGCCATGGACCAGGCGGTTGGCAAGGTGCTCGCGAAGCTGGACGAATTGCAGCTGACCCGGCGCACGCTGGTCCTGTTCACCAGCGACAATGGCGGGCTGTCGACCAGCGAAGGGTGGCCAACCTCCAACCTTCCGCTGCGGGCCGGCAAGGGCTGGCTGTATGAAGGGGGGATCCGTGAGCCCTTCCTGGTCCGTTGGCCGGAGGAGGTGGCTGCTGGACGCGTGATCGGAACGCCCGTCAGCAGCCCCGACCTGTTTCCGACGTTGCTCGAGGTAGCCGGTGCCCCGACCCCGCGCGGCGAGACGAGGGATGGTGTGAGCCTCGTTCCGTTGCTGCGGGGCGGCGAGTTGCCGGAGCGGGCCCTGTTCTGGCATTATCCGCACTACGGCAATCAAGGCGGTGCTCCCGGCGCCGCAATCCGGCGTGGCGACTGGAAGCTAATCGAGTGGTTCGAGGGAAACCGGGCCGAACTTTTTAACCTGGCCGACGACCTCGGCGAACAACAGGACCAGTCCGAGACGCAGCGCGAGCGGGCCGAGGCGCTGCAGGCGGAACTGCACGCCTGGCAGCAGCGCGTCGGCGCGAAGTTCCCTGTGCCGAATCCAGCCTTCGACGCGGCAAAGCCGAACGGCCGATCGGCCAATCGCCCTCGTTCGTAAACCCTATTCGTTGCTGAGCCATGTCGGAACACTCACACCGGATCTCATCCCACAGGAGACCCCGCATGCTGTGCCATTGGTCGGGTATTCGCTGGAGACTGGTTTTTGTGGTCTTCGCCGCGCTGGTGGGGTGGGATCGTGCACCGAGCCACGCGGCCGAGCGCGCTCGCCCCAATGTCATCGTGATGATGGCGGACGACATGGGCTGGTCGGATCTCGGCTGTTATGGCGGCGAGATCGAGACACCGCATCTGGACGGGCTGGCGAGCCAGGGCATTCGGTTCACCCAGTTCTACAACACGGCGCGTTGCTGCCCGACGCGGGCCACGCTGCTGACCGGGCTGTACGCTCACCAGGCCGGGATCGGGCACATGATGGAGGATCGCGGCCACGACGCCTATCGCGGGGACCTCAACCGGCGGTGTGTGACGATTGCCGAGGTTCTGCGCTCCGCAGGATACCGCACTTATATGTGTGGAAAGTGGCACGTTACCAAGAAGATCAATCCGCAAGGCGATTCCGACAAACACAACTGGCCGTTGCAGCGTGGCTTCGACCGCTTTTACGGTACGATTCACGGCGCCGGCAGCTACTTTGACCCGAACTCGCTCGTCCGCGACAACACGCTGATTTCGCCGTACGCCGATACGGAGTACCAGCCGCCATCGTTCTACTACACCGATGCGATCAGCGATCATGCCGTACGGTTTGTGCGCGAGCATGCTCGGGATCACGCCGAACAGCCGTTCTTCATGTACGTCGCGTTCACCGCGCCGCATTGGCCGATGCACGCCAAGCCCGCGGACATCGCGAAGTATCGGGGTCGGTACGATGCCGGCTACGATGCGGTGCGGGCCGCGCGGCACGCGAGGCTCCGGTCGCTAGGGCTGGTCGATCCCGATTGGCAATTGGCCCCGCAGAACGGAGGTGCCTGGCCGGACGTCCCGGACCGCGCCTTCGAGCTCCGGTGCATGGAAGTGTTCGCTGCGATGATCGATTGTCTGGACCAGGGCGTGGGGCGGCTCGTGGCGGAGCTGAAACGGACGAACCAGTTTGAGCGGACACTCCTTCTGTTCCTGCAAGATAACGGCGGATGTGCCGAAGGCATGGGTCGCAGTCCGAACGTCGCTGCCGCGCTGCGGGGGGAAGAGCCGAGCCTGTCGCCGCTGCCCGCCGAGTACCGGCAGCCGGACATGATTCCCAAACAGACTCGGGACGGGTTTCCCATGCGGCAGGGATATGGCGTGCTACCCGGGGCCGCCGATACGTATCACGGCTATGGGGAGGCGTGGGCCAACGTCAGCAACACGCCGTTCCGCGAATACAAGCACTGGGTCCACGAAGGCGGCATCAGCACTCCTTTAGTAGCCCATTGGCCGGCGGGTATTCCGGTGGAACGGCGAGGCGCCGTCGAGTCCCAGCCCGGTCATCTGATCGATCTGATGGCCACGTGCGTCGACGTGGCCGATGCCAACTATCCCCGCGAATTCGGTGGCACGGCGATTCGGCCGATGGAAGGCGTGAGCCTCGTGCCGGCACTCGCCGGCCAACCGTTGGCGCGCACGCAGCCGCTGTTCTGGGAACACGAAGGGAACCGTGCGATTCGCGCCGGTGAGTGGAAGCTGGTTTCCAAGCACCCCGGCGAATGGGAGCTGTACAACATGGCCACGGATCGCACCGAGATGCATAATCTGGCGGAGCAACATCCGGATCGCGTCCGGGCGCTGAGCGCTCAGTGGCAAGCCTGGGCGGACCGGGTGGGCGTCGAGCCGTGGCCGATTGCCAAGACGCGGCCGAAACAACCCAAGAGGAAGAAAACATGACTCGCTCGGATTGCTGCCTGAATTCCGTCGCGCCGTCCGTTCAGTCGCCTCGGTCGCGCAGAGCTCGCGCGGGCAGTCCGTGGCGTGCGGCTCGCGCAGTCGTTTTGCGACCGTGTGTCTGGTTGCTGTTGGCGGTGTGCCCGCTGCTGGTCGTGAGTTGGGCAACGGCGGCGGAACTGCCCAATATCGTGCTCTTAATGGGCGACGACCACGGCTGGGAAGAGACTGGCTACAACGGCCATCCACATGTCAAGACGCCGGTGCTCGACGAGATCGCGGCGACGGGACTGCGCTTCGATCGCTTCTATGCGGGACATCCGAGTTGCTCGCCCACGCGCGGCAGCTTCCTCACCGGTCGACACCCGAACCGCTACGGGACGTTTGCTCCAGGCTGGTCGCTGCGGCCTCAGGAGATCACGCTCGCCCACGTCTTGAGTCATGCCGGTTATCACTGCGGGCACTTTGGCAAATGGCATGTCGGGCCGGTCAAAGCCGAGTCGCCGACAAGTCCTGGCGCGATGGGCTTCCACGCATGGGTGTCGCACGACAATTTCTTTGAGCTGAATCCGTCCCTGTCGCGCAACGGCGGCCCGCCCGAGGTCCTGACCGGCGAAAGTTCGGACGTGGTAGTGCGCGAAGCCATTCGTTTTATTGACCAGACGCGGCGGCTCGGCAAGCCGTTTTTCACCATCGTATGGTTCGGGTCGCCCCACGAACCATACAGCGGGTTGCCAGCCGATCTGGCACAATACGACGACCTGCCCGCGCGCTATCCGGACAAACGGGTTCGGTTGACTTCGAACGAGACTGGCGGCCAAGTGACTCGGCCGCAAGGCGAGGTGTTGCGCGAACGCTATGCCGAAATCACGGCGATGGATCGAGCGATTGGCACATTGCGGCAGCACTTGAGGGCGGAGGGGATACGCGAGAACACGCTGCTTTTCTACTGCGGCGACAACGGCACCTCGGCCGACAGCGCCCTCGGGTTTCCCCACCGGGGCGTGAAAGGGCAGGTATACGAGGGTGGTGTGCTGGTACCGGGCCTGATCGAATGGCCGGCTCGTATTCCATCGCCGCGACGGACGACCGTACGTGCCACGACGAGCGATCTGCTTCCCACGCTCTGCGCGCTGACGGGTCAGCCCCTACCGGCTCGACCGCTGGACGGCATCGATCTGACTCCCGTATTGGACCAGGCGACGGCGGTACGGACGGCTCCGCTCTTTTTCTGGAGCTATAACACGGGGCGACTGGGGCAAGCGAAATCCAAACCGTGGATCGCTCCCGAACTGCAACAGGGAACAACCCCGCTGGCCAAGCTTCAGGGAGGAAAGGCCACGCGTGATTTTCAGAATTACCATCATCCTGCCATCACGGACGCCGATTATCTCGGGCCCCGGGCGATCGTGGATGGCGATTGGAAGCTCGTGATCCATGAGCAGCGGACCGGCGGACCTCGGCGCGAATTGTTCGATCTGGCGGCCGATCCCGCGGAAAAGAGCAACCTTGTCGCTCGGCAACCGGACGTTGCCCAGCGGCTGGAGGCTCGGATGCATGCCTGGCAGCAGTCGGTGCTGCACAGCTTATCAGGCGCCGACTATGCGCCGTAGCGGTCCGCGGATGAGTCTCCGGCTGTGGGAACGATCCCGGGACTGTGAGAATGTTGAAGTGAATAATGTGCCTTGTGCTGCCCGGAAGCGAAACGCAGATTGCGCAGAACACGCCGATGGCCGCAGAGAAGGCCGGGAACGACGATCGCCGTTTACGTCTGGCTGACCCTCCTCTGCGACAATCTGCGATCTCCGCGTTTCTATTCTTCGCTGTCCCGGCTGGTGTGGTTCCCCCGCGTAAGCAAGCCAGGCACCGTTCGGGCGCAGCATGGGTGGAGCTGGCAGCTGGGCACCCGTGTCGGTTGTCCCCAGACGAGGGGTGTTATTGGGAAAAGACACGCATTTCGTCGAGCAGCCGCTGGACGATCTCCGGATTCTCCTCCGCCAGATTCGTCTGCTCCGAGATATCGGCGACCAGGTCGAATAGCAGTGGCGGTTCGTGGCGCGTGGCGGGCAAGTTGCGCCGCGCGATGGGGTCGGTCGGGGGCTGTGTGGTGCGGTGGATTTTATAGCGTCCCGAGCGGAACGCGGCCGCACCATACAGCCACTGCTGTCGCGGCGATGGCTCGCCGTGCAACAGTGTGCGGCTCAGATCCTGCGAGATAAAACCGGGCAGGTGGGAAGGGGCCTTGCCGCCAGTCAGGGTTGCGAAGGTGGCGTACAGATCGAGATTGGCGCCTATCCCGTCTACCTCGGCCGGCTGGATGTGCCCTGGCCACCGGAAGATGCAGGGCACGCGGAAACCGCCTTCCCAGGCCGTGGCCTTCTCGCCGCGTAGCGGAGCGGCCGTGCCCGCATGGGGACCGAATGCGGACCAGGGGCCATTGTCGCTGGTGAAGACGACCAGTGTTTTCTCGTCGAGCCCCGTCTCGCGTAACGTCGTCATGATCTGGCCGACGGACCAGTCCAGTTCTTCGATCACGTCTCCGTATCGGCCGCCGGCGCTTTTGCCCTGGAACGCCGGTGATGCAAAGATCGGCGCGTGCGCCATGTTGTGGGCTAGATAGAGAAAGAACGGTGACGAGCCTTGCTTCGCCTGCTCGCGCAAAAACGCGCCGGCCTCCTGAGTATACCGCTGAGTGAATAACTCCTGGTTAACGGGGAATTCAACAACTTCGCGGCCCCGGATCAAAGGAACGGGAAAGGTGAATTTGTCGGCCGTGTCGAACACGTCCCGAGTCTGCTTCTTCCCCGGCGGAGGCGGCACGTCGTTGCTGCCGGGCGTTCCCAAGTGCCGGTCAAAACCGCAGTTCAGCGGATGCATGGGATGCTGCGTGAAATCGGCGGGATAGCCCGCCAGGTGCCACTTCCCCAGTATGGCGGTGGTGTATCCCTGACGCTTGAGCATGGCGGGCAACAGCGCCTCGCGGTCCGCCGACAACGGCTGCCGCGAGAGCAGCGCCGGATGCCGGCCGCTCATCAAACCGGTCCGGCTGGGTACGCAGGTCGAACCGGAAGCGTAGAAACTGGTCCAGCGTTGCCCTTCCGCCGCGAGCCGGTCGAGATGCGGAGTCTGGATCTTGGAATTGCCGTAGCAGGCGAGGTCGCCGTACCCCACATCGTCGACAAAGATCAGCACGATGTTTGGCTTGAGCGGCGAACCGGTCTCCGCGGCCGAGAGACCGAGGGAGCTCCAACCAGCCACGGCTAACAGGCAAGCGAGGAAGCGGGCCATGCGGAAATGTCCTTCTGGGGGGCAAGTGGCACGGCAGGTAGACGATGGTAATCGCTTCTCGTCCGTCACACTGCTTTTCGGTGCCGATTCTCAATTGCAGAGCACGTTACGATGGGCGGCGACATTGTAATCTCTGGCTCGGCACTCCGCTTCATCGGCAATCTGGCTTGGCGGACACCACTACCCGTGGCATCCCGTTTGCCGTCGTGCTGAAAGCCGGTCGGTAGCGCAGTGCGCGCGAACCGGAGGCTTGGCGGCCGTAGAGCGCGTGGGAGCAGCAGAGCGGGATGGAAGGCATTGTCGCAGGATCGGCAGCCGGGCACTCAACGAGGCAGGACGCAGGGCAGACTTCGCGCCCGCGACACATCGTGCTGTCGTTCAGCGGACTCTTGCTGGCCATGTTGCTGGCCGCACTCGATGGGACCATCGTCGCAACAGCGCTGCCGGTCGTGGCCGGCCAGTTGGGTGGATTCGAGCGCATCGCGTGGGTGGTTACGGCCTATCTGCTGGCGGAGACGCTGGTGACGCCGGTGTGGGGGAAGCTGGGCGACCTGTACGGCCGGAAACGTATGTTGCAGATCGCCGTCGTCGTCTTTCTGGCAGGGTCCGCGCTGTGCGGCTTGAGCCGGAGCATGACCGAGCTGATCTTATTCCGTGCACTGCAGGGCATCGGCGGTGGGGCGCTGATGGTCACGACTCAGGCGGCCGTGGGCGATATCGTCGCTCCCCGGGAGCGAGGTCGTTATCAGGGGATTTTCGGTGCCGTGTTTGGCTTCGCCAGTGTGGCGGGACCATTTCTGGGTGGCTACTTTACCAGCCATCTGTTCTGGCGATGGATCTTCTTCATCAATCTTCCGCTGGGGGCGCTTGCCCTCGCCGTACTCGCCGTCACACTTCCCTCCACCGCACCCGCGGGACGACGATCGATCGACTTCGTAGGTGCGGCACTACTGGGGATCTCGGTCGGCGCGCTGGTATTGATGATCGACGTGGCGCACCTGGCGGGAACCTGGCACTCGCCCTGGATGCCCGCCTTGGGATTGACGTCGCTCGTCGCCTTCGGGCTCTTTCTCCGCACCGAGTTGCGTGCGGAGGAGCCGATCTTGCCGCTGCGGTTGTTTGCGATTCGCACGGTCTGGGTCTCGTCGGCGATTGCCGTGGCCGCCGGGTTCGTCATGTTCGGTACCGTGACCTACTTGCCGGTCTATCTGCAAGGCGCGAAGGGTGAGACGCCGCT
>JBFWYF010000260.1:0-8724 GCA_050186685.1 Pirellulaceae bacterium | reverse complement strand
GCTTGAGCCAGCGATTGACCGCCGGCGGTGGCAACCGCCCAACGCTGCGTCATCGCTCGGACGGACGCATGCCGAACTCCCGAGGCACAGAGTTCGAGTGCCTCGGGAACGGGGATGTTTTGCCGCGTGAGGACGGCGAGCAGGCTGGCAGCCTCGGCCAAACCAAACGACAACGAGAGGTGGCCAATCACAGGAATCGTCGCGACGAGGTCCGCCCAGGCCACTTCGCCCTGGGTGCGCCGAAAGACCCAGCTGCCAATGACCGCCAGGATCACCAGTCCTGCCAGCAGCCAAACGCCCACATCGCGGTACCAGAAAAACAGACGCGTCGTCAGCGGAAGCGAAATCTGGAAATCCTCGAACAACTTGCCAAAGGCGCTTCCAGAGACGAAGAGAATCACCAGAATCAAGACGGCGGAAATCGCGGTCACCACAAGCGAATAGGCCAAGCCGTCCAGAATGCTCGCTTTGAGATCGCGTACGGCCCGTTCATGCTCGACGAGATCGCCGAACGCCGTCGAGAATTGGCCGGTGCGGGCTGCGGACCGGACCAGCGCTTGGACATGCGTGGGAAGGGCCACGCTGGACTCTGTCAACGCTCGATCGAGCGGAACTCCTTGTTCCAGCTGGTCCGCCAACTGGCGCATCGCCGCCGCCACGCGGGGCGCTCGGGTCTCTTCCGCGGCGGCCCGGAATCCTTCCGCGAGGGAATGGCCTGCCTGAGCCGCACCCAGAATTTGCTGGCTCCATTCCCAGGACTCTTCGTGATGCGTGGCCATGATCGGTTCTCGTCCAGTCGCGCCGGCGGGAGCGACGGTTGTTCAGTGAGCTCCCAGGGAGTACAGCATGCGCCCAACCGGAATCCACAGCATGAGCGCTTGGGTCATGACGGCCGCTCCGCCGACCGTCGCCGTCGCGAGTAGCGGCCAGCCCGTGCGGCAGATGGCCACGCGTCGGATGGCGCGCTGGCGAAATCGTGTGGCGACTGTGTCGAGCGCGCTGACCAGCGAGGCGTCGTGGCGGCCCGTCGAAATCAACCAGCCGAGCAGCGGGGGAAAACCGAGCGTCCGGGCGTCCACGGCAGTCAAGTGCTCGCCGCGTTCGACCCGTTCGGCGAGTTGTTCGCCGACTCGTCCCACGTGCCAGCTGCCGCTCGCGTGCGCCGCGAGCCGCAGCGCATCGGCGAGCGGCACCTGGTGACGTAAGAGCAGGGACAGGAGTTCCGCAAACATGGCCAGCTGGCTGTCGTCTAGCGCTCGCCGCCAGGGCCGATCTCCTAGGGTACGGCGTGTGGCGCGGCTCGATCCTTGTAAGGAGCGATGTCCGTAGTTCCAGCCAAACGCGACGGCGGCCAGGACAAGCAGCGGCACAAGCGGACCCCAGTACGGCGCGGACTCACCCAGACTGGCCATACGATCGAGCACTTCGTCGGTCCGGCCGGTGAGGCCGCGGTACGTGCCCGACAACGCCGGAATGAACTGCGTGACCGTTACGATGAACAGGGCATAGGCCAGCACCACGACGACCAAGGGATAGAACAGGGCGGCGCGGAAGGCCAGTTGCAGTTCATCCAGCCGCCGACCCGTCACCGCGAGGCCTTCGAGTGCCACGGCGAGATTGCCCGATCGCACGCCGGCTGCGACAACGGCACGCCATACGGGCGGAAACGTCTGCGTGTCGGTCATCAGGATCTGCTCCAGCTGCTCGCCCTGCTGCAGCCGCTCGGCCAGCTGCAATGCCGTTTCGCCGAGGCGTCCCGGAGTATCCACGGCAAAGGCAAGCAGGCCCTCGTGCAGCGGGATGCCGGCTCGCACGAGAGCGGCGATTTCGTCGTTCAGCGCCACCAGCTGCGGAAGGGGGAGCGGCCGTCCGGCGATGATCAGGCGTGATGTTCGGTCGTCGGTCATGGAGTTGATTAACGACGCAGACCCCCGCGGCGCTCGGCGACAGAGTCCTGATTTTGCGGGTGGCGAGGGAGCGGCTGGTCATGCGGGAGGGAGATACGGTAAAACTACCTAGGATTTCCCACTCCCCCTGATTGCCAGGGGGGTGAAGGCGCCAGGTCGGAGAGGCCCGCCAAATCCGTTCACCATTCTGTCTCGTCATAGCTCAGGAAGAGGCAATTCTGTGACGAAAGTGGCTCGCACGGCCGAACCGCAAACGCAGCCCGGCGATGGCGGGGTGTTGGAGGAGGCCTTTGCGCGCTACCAATCCGAATTGCTGGGGACGCTGTATTACCTGGTGGGCAATGGAGACGACGCGCGGGATGCGCTGCAGGAAGCGTTCTTGAAGTGTTGGCGGCACCGGGATGAGGTACCGCAAGTCCAGAATCTGAAGGCGTGGATTTTTCGCATCACCTTGAATACCGGGCGAGACATGCGGTTAACGGCCTGGCGCCGGAAGCGTCAGGGATTGCCGGAGGACAACAGCGTGCTGGAATGCCCTCACGACGGTCCGGTCGATGTGGCCGAGCAGCGGGAACGTCTGGAGCGAGTCCGGACGGCGCTGCGGGATCTGCGGGGAGAGGAGCAGGAGGTGTTCCTGCTGCGACAGAATGGCGGGATGACTTACGAAGAGATTGCCGCGGCGGTGGGAATACCGCTGGGAACTGTGAAAACCCGTATGCGACTGGCGATTACGCGACTTCGACAAGTCCTCGCCGAAACATAACGATTTATGAGACCAAACGAAGAGCTGGAACAAAAGCTGTGGGAGCTCGCCTATGGTCTTCTGGACGAGGGCGAGGCCGCGTCGCTGCGCGCCCAGATCGCGCGCGATACCGAGGTGGCGGCGTACGAGCGGTTCGTGCGAGAGCAGGTGGCGGTCGTGACGGAGGCGGCGTTGTGGCGAATCCCGCAGGTGCGGCTGACGACCGGCGAATCCTCGGCGGGCTCATCCGTAGCGGCCCCGGCGGCGTTTCCGGAGGCGCCGGCCGTACCCGCGACGCGGGCCCCGGACGAGCCGCTTCCGACGCCCGTCCATCCGACTGCGTCCCATCCGGCTGCGTTCCATCCGATTGGGGCTCGGGCGGCGACCCGCGGTGCGACACGAGCGGGTGGTATTCCGGCCCGCGCGCGGTGGGGCGCCACGTGGGGACTGGCGGTGGCGGCCAGCCTGCTGGTGGGATTCCTGGGGTATGCGTGGCACTCAGTGGGATCCCGCGTTGGAGCCGTCCCGCTGGCGGATCAGACGCCGGCGGCCCGGTCGAGGCTCGCCATGGGACGCGAGTCTCCCGCGGCGCAAATTGTCGTCGTGGGACCTTCGCAGGTCGTGCCGGGGATGGGGAACTGGTATTCCGTCGCGACCTACGATGCAGAGGGCCAGGCTCAGGCCGTGCCGCTGATCGTGACGGCTCGGAGCGATTCTTCGGCCGTGCTGTGGGAAAAGGAAGTTGCCACGGATGCCGCGGGTCGCGGTGCGTTCGCTGTGGATCCGCAGACCACGCAGCTTGCCGCGCTGGACGTAGCGGCCTACCGAGATGCGGCTTCTGCGGTGCGCATTCCACTGTCTGCCGCGGCGCCGACGTATGACTGCTATGTGGCTGTCGAGCGTCCGTGGTACCAGTTAGGAGAAGTCGTCCGCTACCGCTCCGTGGTTTTGTCTCGAGCGAACTGGGAGGCTGACCGAGAGGCGTCGGTCATGTACGAGATCACGGACCCTCAGGGGCAAGCGGTGCCGGGCTCGAACCGGCCGGCCGTCTCAGAGGACGGAGTCGCTGTCGGGGAGTTTGCGTTGGACGGCGATTTGCCAAGTGGCGACTACACCGTGGTGGCGCGCAGTCCGGACGGGCTGTTTCCGGTCGCGGAGCGGCAGTTCTACGTACATGCTCAGTCGGCGCAGCGCTGGAATATCGAGGTGGCGTGGGAGCGCGAGGGGTATCGAGGAGGCGAGTCAGCGGAGGCGAGGTTGCGAGTGCGCGACAGCACCGGGAGTCCAGCCGGCAGACTACCGCTGGTCGGCCAGGCGTTTCTCGACGGCCGCCCGTTGCCAATTCCCGAGGCGCGAGTGGCGACCGACGCCGCGGGGGAAGCATCGCTGCAAGTCTCCTTGCCCGCCAGCCTGGGCTTCGGCGAAGGCCGGCTGACGATCACGCCCGAGGCGCCAGGAGCGGCGGCGTTCGACACGCCCATTCCCTTACAGCCGGAGAACGTCGTCATCGATTGCTATCCCGAAGGGGGACCGCTGGTCGTTGGCCTGGAGAACCGAGTTTACTTCCATTGCCACGACATTTTGGGGCGCCCCGTCACGGCGTCCGGCGAAGTGGTCGCGCCTTCGGGCGGAGTCGTCGCCACGTTTGTCACCCGGCACGCAGGGCGCGGGTCCTTTCGCCTGGTGCCCGCGGAGGCACAAGCGTACACCTTGCGGATCACCGAGCCGCCGGGAGTATCGACGCACAGTATGCTTTCCCCACAGGATGCAGGCGAGGCTGTGTCGCCGGCCGGCGAGACGGTCGCTGCCGTAGCGATGGACTGTGGTGCGGGCGTGTTTGCACGCGATGATCCGGTAGGGCTCGCGCTGCGTTCGGCGAATCCTGGCGGGGAATTGACGATCACGGCGAACTGCCGAGGAGCGCTGGTGGGACACGCTCGCGTTACGCCGGCTGATTTTCAGGACGGAACTTGCCGCCTCGTGTTGCCCATCGATGCTCAAGCCACGGGCGTGCTGAGAGTGACGGTGTTTCGAGGGCCGGACCCCGTCGCCGAACGGGTGGTCTTTCGCACTCCGCGCCGTCTGAAGCTGAACGTCGACGTCGCGGACTCCTACCGCGGCGGCGAGCGGGCCAAGGTGTCGTTGACGGCAACGGACGAGCAGGGGGCCCCGTTGCCGGCCTTGCTGGGCGTTCGGGTCGTGGACGAAGCGATCTGGAAGCTCGCGCGACCCGCCGTTCCCGCATTGACGACGCATTTCTGGATGTGGAACGAGTTGCAGTCGCCGGAGAAGCTGGAAGACGCCAACTTTTATGTGGGCGAAGATTCGGGGTCTCGCGAGGCACTCGACCTGTTGCTCGGCACGCAAGGGTGGCGGCGGATACGGGAGGGCGATCGATTTGGCCTTGCCCAGCGGGGCTCGCGCGACGGGGACAGCGCCTTGAGTGGACTGGCAGTACGTGCGGTCGATTCGAGTGGCGGCATGCTGGGTGGAGTCTTGGTACGGGAGTTGGTGGACGTGGAGGCGGAGCGTCCGGTGCAGTTTGACAATCTGGCGCAGATTCAGCAGCGTCTGTCGGGTTCGCTCGAGGAACGGATCACGGAATCGGATTCGGTATCTCCCCGCGTAGGAGAAGAGGTGCTCGTTCGGGCGGGACACCGCGTGGTGTTGGGTTGGGGACTGGTTGTCGCATCGGTGATGGTCCTGTTGGTCGCCCTGTGGGTGGGGCTGCCCCGCGGGAAGGCGAATCGTCCCGTGGCGGTAGTCAGCGCCTTGGTCGCGCTCGTGGGAATTGGGATGGGAATCTATTGGTCGAGCGCGCCGGTCTGGGAACTCGCGACGCGGGCGGTGCCTGGTTCCGCGGACAAGTACACCGGTTCAGCGGCGGCTCCGGCTGTGTCCGCCGCCAGCGAAGAGGCGATGACTCTCCGGCGTACGACCAGTCCGCAGTCGGCAAGCGACGAGGCACAACCGGGCCTGGACAGTGGAGCGGCAGGTAAATGGGAGAACGAATTGGAACGTCGGCCAGCAGGGTATATTCGTCCAGACGAGAAGGAACAGGCCGGTACCGGGGGGTTTGGCCGAGCTGCAAGCCGGCGCGAGTCACAGGACGCTCCCAGCGTCAGCGAAGGAACTGCGGACCGCCTGGGAGAGAAGGCTGACATCAAAGCAGAAGCCGTTAACGGCAGTCCGCCTGCGCCGAGCACGACGTCGGATGCCGTACGACTCAATCGCCGAGCCCAGGATCTGCGGGAAGTCGCGCCAGCTCCGTCGGCCAGGGAAATGGGCATCGCTCGTCCCGCGGAAACTCGGCCACCCGAGTCTTCGCCAGCTCCGGCCAGTGCTGAACCACCGGCGGCGGCCAAGCCGGTTCCGTCTGCGGATCGGGGTACATCCGCAGGGGGCCCTGTTGTTGCAAGACCGTTCCGAGCGGACGGATTCGCTCCCCCGCGGGGCGCTGCACCGCCCCCGGCGCCGGCGTTTTCCCCGGAGACGCCACCTGCATCCGTGTCCGCTTCGCAGAAAAAAGATTCGGCTCTGCCAGGTGCTGTTCCCGCGCGGGAAGCGCAGGTCGAGAAGCGCGCCGCCACCTCTCCGCTGGCGGATCCCGCCGCGGCGGTGCCGGAACTCGCGGAAGCGCCCGCTCCCCTCACGCGACAGGCTTTGGCAATTCCCCCTATCCAGGACAAAGACCAGCAGCAGGCCCGCTACTTTCGAGAATGGTGGCGGGGGCGCAGTCTTTCCCCGCGGCCAGATGCCGCCGCCGACGGAGCCAGTTTATATTGGAATCCGATGCTGCTCTTGGACGCCAGCGGTCGGACCGAGCTGGAATTCAACTTGCCGGCAAGGACTTCGGCGACCTATCGTTTGCAGGTAGACGGTCACCGGCAGGGACAACTCGGCGATGTTTCCGCCGAGATTCACGTGTCGGGATCGGCGCGCTAGGGGCCGTCCGTAACCCCATGGAGTCACCCACATGAGTAAGGAACAGGCATCGTCGCGCGATCCCCTGCCGCGTCTGGAAGCGTGGGAGGACTTCGTCAAGGAGCAGGTCTATCCCGAGCCCCAGCACAAGGCACGGGAGGACTATCGCAACTATGAGTCGCCCGCGCGGGCCAGCGTGCGCGAGTTCTACCGCCTGAACCATCGCCATCAGACCTTGGACTTCGTGCAGCAGTGCAAGGCCAGGTACCTCCCACTCCGCAAGCAGTCGATGAGCGTTCTCGAGGCGATGGAATACCTGAACACGCTGGTCGACGATTCGGATCCGGATATCGATCTCGCGCAGCGCGAGCACTTGTTGCAGACTTCGGAAGCTATCCGAGCCGATGGCCACGAGGACTGGTTCGTCCTGGTGGGACTGCTGCACGATCTGGGAAAAGTGCTGTGCCTGTTCGGGGAACCGCAGTGGGCCGTCGTCGGCGACACGTTTCCCGTGGGTTGCCGGTACAGCGAACGGATCGTGTACTCGGAGTACTTCGCCGAAAATCCGGATTCGTTTGATCCGCGGCTCCAAACGCTGACCGGAATCTACGAGGAGGGATGCGGGTTGCGAAACGTGCACCTCTCGTGGGGGCACGACGAGTACCTGTACCAGATTGTCAAGGATCATTTGCCTGAGCCGGCGCTGTACATGATCCGGTTCCACTCGTTTTATGCCTGGCACCGCGAAGGGGAGTACGACTATCTGCTGGACGAACACGATCGGGCGATGCTGCCGTGGGTCCAGAAGTTCAATCCGTACGACCTCTATTCCAAGTGCCCCACGCCGCCGGATTGGTCCGCGTTGCGGCCATATTACGAGCAGTTGATCGCCCGATACCTGCCCGATCGGCTCTGGTTTTAGCCGGCCGTGTGGGGTTCTGGCCTTTCGAATCAGGGCCGCTCCACTTGGGCATCCAAGGCTCTCATCGTGGCCAGGAACTCTGTGAAGTTCGAAGCGCGGAGCACTTTCCCCAGCGCACGCGGGTCGCTGAAGAGACCCGCTATCGAGGCCGACAGGTCCAGCTGAAGCGTCGGTTCGCTGCCGGGTGTCAGCATCAGGAACAGCACGTGTGCCGGCTGACCGTCCGGCGCGTCAAACGGTATGCCGGCGTCGGACAAGCCGACGGCGACGAGCGGCGATTCCAGACCGTCCAGCCGGGCATGGGGCAGTGCCACGCCGTGGCCAATGCCCGTCGCCGCCATTTCCTCGCGAGCCCACACTAGCGATTCCACATGCTGGGCATCCAATGTGGAACCGCGACAGACGAATCCAACGAGTTCCTGGATTGCTTCCCGTGGCGTTTCTGCGTTCAGATCCCGCACGAACATCCGGGATGAGAGCAGCGACAAGAGACGCGTCTGCCGACGGCGCAGGATCCAGCGCATCGCCGGCCCGCTGAGCGCCGACGTCGCCAGGGCCATGATGACCAGCGCGACAAACAGAGGCTGGCGGATCACGCCAGCTTCCAGGGCCAGCAAGCCCAGGATGATCTCCATGGCGCCCCTGGCATTCATGGCCCAGCCGATGGCCCAGGCATCGCGCGCGGCGAAACCACCCCAGCGGGCTCCCCACACGGCGCCCGCAAACTTGCTGGCACAGGCGACGCTGAGCACGAGCAGCACGAGTTGCCCATCGAAGTGTGCTATAAAATCGACGCGCAATCCGATCAAAGCAAAAAACAGCGGGGCAAAAACGAACGAGACGAACTCGTCCATCATGGCCCGTGTACGCTCCTGCATGCGCGGAGACGCTCCCAACGCCACACCGACCAGGAACGATCCGAAAATCGCATGCACGCCAAGGGCCTCGGTACAGGCCGCCCCGAGCAGCGCGAGCGTGAAGGCAAATCCCAGCACTCCACCGGGCCAATGGGTATACGCCTGCAGGAACAACAGTGCTCGGTGAATCAACCACCGTCCCAGGGTGAGCACCGTCACCATGAACAGCATCGTCCATGCGATCGTCATTCCGACAGTGGAGGTCGACGGCCGAGGTTGCAGCAGCCCGAGCACCAGGGCAAAGACGGTCCACCCGATCAAGTCGTTGAACACGGCAGCGCTGACTACGACCATGCCGAGGTCTGTGCGGTA
>JBFWYF010000259.1:0-8742 GCA_050186685.1 Pirellulaceae bacterium | reverse complement strand
AACTTCTTTCCAACCTGGATGTGGCTCGTGTCATACCGATCGACCACGCGACGCGGCTCGCCGGACAAATCAAACGCCTGTGCTCCCTTACCGAGAATCACGTCGAACGCCTGCTGAGTGAAGCGGTCGGCCGCCTCGAGCACTGGCGATTCACCGGCCGCCTTCTTCAGCTGATCGAGCGATGCCAGCAATTCACGCCGATTATCGAGCCGCCCCCGCGGAATGTTCAGCGTCATGTTTCGCACTGCCGATCCCGTACCGCTTGGATTGAATGGGCCAAATGCCGCTCCCAGTGAATTCGGGCCCGATCCCAGCTCCACTCGTCCTCGCTCGCTCCGGTATTGCGGATCCACCTCGTCGGTGTTCAGCAACGTATAATTCGGCAAGCCCGTGCCTGGGTGATTCGCGCCTGCCACCCGCGAACAGATCGAACCCATGCTGAACCCGACTTTCCCCTTGCCTACCGAATCGGTGCCTCCCGTCAACACATGGACAATGGCCTCCACGTGTCCCGTAATCGCATGCTGGAAACTTCGCACCACCGCCATCTCATGGGCATGCCTGGCCAGTAAGGGAAAAGTCCCACCCCACGTCACTCCCGGCAGCGAAGTGCTCACTTCCCCCGTCATACTCGAGTACGGAGCTCCTGCCTCCATGTTTGGGTTAAAGGTTTCGATATGCGATGCACCTCCGGAAAGGAACAACAGCACAATCGCCTTGTCGTGCACGTACGCCGGGCGATGCTTCCCCGCGCCTCGTTCGCCTTCCGCAGCCAGAATGGCCTGCTGTTGCAGTAGCCAGGGCAACGACAATCCACCCAACGCCAGCGTCCCTGCCCGAATGAAGTCACGCCGGGACATCCCGTCGCACGACTGAGCCGCTGCACGGTGGATCATGGTTAACACGGCATCCCCCTGTCATCGAGAACACCCACCCCACTCGCCAACTGACCCGCACCGGACTCGCACCGCGTCACTTAAGGTTCGCATGCTGGGCGCGCCACTGGCTGGCCACGCTTCCTGGCCCAACGTAACACTGCGTCCAGTTTCGGGTAATCAGCCGGTTCACTATCGTAATACTCGGCCAGTCCCCACGCACCGTGCTGACTGTACTGCCCGAGCGACGAAAAGACGGCCATGACGTCGCCCCCCAACCGTTCCCACTCGTCCAAGTAACGCGTATATATCTCGCCCATGCGCGGATGACGATTGCACGCATGCATCGTGTCGGTCAGCCGGCGCAGCAGCTCCGGGTCTTTGACGAACGCTACCATATGCTGCCCGCCTTCGTATCCGATCAGCTTCAACCCGTACTTGTTCGCCACTTCCCGATCCCGAGCCATGCGGCTCAAACTGTTCTGAAGGGCCGTCTTCTCGAAGTGATCCAGCATCTGATCGACCGTCCAGCCGCTCATTTCCTCGGCGCTCACATCCAACTTGCCGCGTCCGATGCTGTACGGCATATACGGTGCCACTGCCAGAGCGTCGGCATGCTGAGCCGCATCGCGAAATCCTAAGATACCTTCGCTGACCGCCGTATTGCCGGACTGCGAAGGCAGCACCCGTACTAAACG
Organism: Pirellulaceae bacterium; assembly: GCA_050186685.1. Classification (GTDB taxonomy): domain Bacteria; phylum Planctomycetota; class Planctomycetia; order Pirellulales; family Pirellulaceae; genus CAZFLF01. The sequence goes on along the minus strand of JBFWYF010000259.1, from coordinate 7,169 downwards.
CTCGTGCCCCCCAAATTCTTCCTCCCAGATCCGAAAAATCTCCATCGAGCGCGCCGCGGTGAACTGCCACCCCGCCTCCCAAGGCCGCTCCTTCGATCCCCAGCCCCGCTGCCTGCCCTGCCCGCTGGCGTACGCGGCCTGAGCGAACTAGCGGTTCCATACTTCGTTCGAATATTCGATATAAGCCGGCAGCGACGCATTCAACCTTTCGTGGACCATCCTTGCGAACCGGCGCACATAATCGTCGTCGGCCTGATGCGGCATACAGAACCAAGGGGCGATACGCTGGCGATTGCACAACTCGATCATCCACTCCAGCGCCACACCGCGCCGTGAAAAAGTCGCATGGTCCAGCGTCGGCCGATCTGCCCAACGCCGTACCTCGGACCCATTCGTATGCATCCAGTCCATGAAGCGATAGCACGTCAGGCCCTGCCAGCGTTTCAGAAATGCCGGGTGGAACGGGTCTCGCTCCCAAGTCTCCTCGAATCCGGGCATGATCACGCGAATTCGCCGCACGTAATTGTCTGAGTTCGTCGCCCGCAACCGCAGCGAAAATCCGCCCCGCGCCGTGTCCACTGCCAGTCGCAGTCGCCCCGCTTCCCGCTCCACCACTCGACAGTTCTGCCCAGCATCCAGCGTCCCCTCGCCCTCATAGAGAACCATGTACACGCCCGACGGATAATGTCCGTCCCGAATCGTGCACAACATCGTCTCGGCATAGCATCCCGGCTCGAGTTTCTTCACCCAACCCCAGTCGTCCAGTTCCAGCGCCGGCCCCTGACCCCATCCGGCCCTTTCCCGCTGACTGATCCACGGGCGCGATGTCCGGAACACGTCGACAAACGGCAGCTCCGTCATCCAGTCAGCAGGACCTGCCAGATTTATGCCGACACGCGACTCGGCCCTCACCTCGGCCGCCGCCACAAACACCACTAGCGCGAACGCCCCATGTGCCCATCCACTCATTGCTTCCGCTCCTCGTCCTGTCGCGTCTCGTCCGCCGACCCACCAGCCGCCGCCTCCGATTCCACCGGCTCGGTGTCGGGCTGCGGCGGTTCCACGCCGCGATGATCGCCCATCCGCTCTTTGGCCAGTTGCTCATCGATGTCCCGGAACACTCGTTCCAGCGCCTGACGTGGTTCGTTTTCGACTTGGACCGGGACTTGCTGCGGCTGATTCCCGCGATTCCAGTGGCGGACCACGCGCGGACCTGCCTTGAATACTAGCAGGACGACGACCGTGATCGTCCAGCCCCAACCGCTCCAGGACGCCGAGGCGGCGGGCCGAACGGCCGGACGAGTCACCGAAGGGGGCGGCGGATCAGGAACCAGTTCGTCGCTAGCAGGAAATCGCGGGTAGCTGCCGCCGTCCGATTGATTTGACAATCGGCTGTCCGAATTTCGAACCGGCGTCGGGTCCGTGGAAAGTACCGCCTGCGCGGCAGGGATTTCCCAGGCGCTCGCCGTGTCGCGAGTGAAATTCCGCGTGGTCCCCAACGGCGACAGCGAAGCACCGCGCACCTCTGCAGGCTGACTCGGCAAGTCCGCGCGAAATGTCTCGCCGCAGCGCGGGCAGCGCAGCACGGGATTTACCAACGAATCCGCATAGCGAAGCCGTTGTGAACACTGCCGGCACTGAGTTTCCATGTTTGCCTCTTCATGTTCGTTGGCGCGGGGGATCGATCAGGAATGCTCCGACTCGCCGCGCTTGGGCCCGCCCGCTGTTGAAGCTATCATATTATCCGTCGGCATGTGGGCAAATCACTCAGGTGGATAACCTCTGTGAATCGGTTTTGTGCCCGCCATCGGATGATTTTCATTCCTTCCGCCCCGCCGGAGCGCGCGATGCTCTCTTCCTGGGTCGATGTATCCTGCCGTCCTGGCGCGCGGCGTAACCGCTTCGGGGATACCGGCCGCCCCCGTATGCCTCCGGCATGGGTCCTTCTCGTCGTATGGAGCCTCTTGCCGGCATGGACCGCGACCAGCGACGAAATATTCTCAACAGAAATCAGTCCGCTCTTGGCGCGCCATTGCGCCTCCTGTCACAACCCATCTGAGAAGCAAGGGGGCTTGGACCTTACCCATCGAGCTGCGGCTCAAGCCGGTGGAGACAGTGGACCGGCACTTATCCCGGGGAACCTGGAGGAGAGCCTGCTGTGGCAACGAATACGCGCTGGCGAAATGCCGCCGAACCAGCCCTTGCCCGAGGCGCAACAACGGACCCTGCAGGACTGGATTACCCGAGGTGCTCCGTGGTCCGGCCCACCGTTGGACCCCTGGCGATATTCATCCGAAGCCCGCGCGGGCTACGACTGGTGGTCGCTGCAACCCCTCCGTACAACGCCTTTACCGCCGCTTCACCATCTCGCCTGGGCTCAAAATGCCATCGATCACTTCGTCGGGGCAAAGCTCGAGGCTCGCCATCTGGCGCCGTCTCCGGCGGCGGAGCCCAGTGTCCTCATCCGCCGCCTCTACTTCGACCTGTTGGGTCTGCCGCCAAGTCCTGCAGCGATCGCCGAGTTCGTCGATGATTCGAATCCCCAAGCCTACGAGCGCCTGGTCGACCGGGTTCTGGCGTCGCCTCAATACGGCGAGCGATGGGCGCGCCATTGGCTCGATGTCGTCCGGTTCGGGGAAAGCCAGGGGTTCGAGCGCGACAAGTTGCGCACGAATTCGTGGCGGTACCGCGATTGGGTCATCCAGGCACTGAACGATGATTTGTCCTACCGCGAATTCGCTCGCTGGCAGTTGGCCGGAGATGTGATCCACCCGGACCGAGCCGAGTGCGTGATCGCCACCGGATGCCTGGTAGCAGGCCCTTATGACGAGGTAGGGCAGTCACAACAGAGCCAGGCCATGCGGTTCGTCGTGCGGCAAGACGAACTCGAGGACCTGCTGGGAACTGTGTGCCAGACGTTTCTTGGACTGACGGTCAACTGTGCACGCTGCCACGATCACAAATTCGATCCCATCCATCAGACCGAATACTACGCCCTGGCAGCGGCAGTGTCTGGAATCCGGCACGGCGAGCGAGTCGTCTCGCTTGATGCCGCGCCCAGGACCGCCGCCCAGACCAGTGTGGACGCGCGCGTCCGTCTGCTATCCGACCGTATCGCCGCAATCGAGGCGTACGCCCGGGATCGTGTCTCCGTGAAGCCCCACGAGCAAGGCGAACGAGACGCTGGGGCTTCGAAACAGGTCATCTCCGAGCGTCAGGCGGCTGCCGAGAAGGCATTGGTAGATGCCCTTTCCCCGCAGGATCGAATGCTGCGGGCAAACTGGCAGGCCGAGGTCGACCACCTGCGGCAACTGGCCGCGCGCTGGGCCGACACCAAAGTTTACGCCAATACGCCCCAGATGCCCGTGCCCGTTCGCATCCTGCATCGCGGGAATCCGAACCAGCCTGGCGATGTCGCATTGCCTGGGGGAATTGCAGCGATACGGGGTGTAACCGCGCCGGCTCCGCTTACGGCCGACAGCACGGACAGTGAGCGCCGGCAAATGCTGGCCGAATGGATCGCTCACGAGAACAATCCCCTCTTCTCGCGAGTACTGGTCAATCGGTTGTGGCATTACCATTTCGGTGTCGGGCTGGTGGAAACCCCGAATGACTTTGGATTCAACGGGGGCAGGCCGTCACACCCGGAACTGCTGGATTGGTTGGCGCTGGACTTCGTGCGCAGCGGCTGGAGCATCAAACGGCTGCATCGTACGATCCTCACTTCGGCCACGTACCGGCAAGCGTCGCGGCTGCGCCCCGAGATGTCTCGCGAGGACGCCGCCAATCGATGGTTGTGGCGGCACACTCCCATGCGGCTGGAAGCCGAAGTGATCCGCGACACGCTGCTGGATCTGGCTGGCGAACTCGTAACGGAACCAGGTGGGCCGGGATACTACGATTTCACGACGCACACGCGGAACGCCCAATTCTATGACATGCGGGACCTCGAGGGGGCCAGCTTCCAGCGGCGCAGCATTTATCGCACCTGGGTCCGCTCCGGGCGCAGCCCCTTTCTGGATGTATTCGACTGTCCGGACCCGTCCACGAAATCGCCGCAACGCGCCGTGACGACCACTCCGCTGCAGGCGCTGGCACTACTCCACAATTCGTTTGTGCTTCGCATGGCGGACCGCTTTGCGAGCCGCGTCGAGCGGGAAGCGGGCCCGGACGTCGAGCAACAGGTGCGGCACACGATTCGGCACGCGTGGGGGCGCGAACCGGATGCTGTGGAGTCATCCGCATGTGCAGCCCTCGTCCGGCAGGAGGGATTGCCGGCGCTCTGCCGGGTTATATTCAACAGCAACGAGTTCCTTTATGTGGATTAGCCGCCATGCTTCATGAACGGCGCTCAAGTGCCCATCACCGCGATGCGGCGACCCCAAACCCACTCATGAGCCGGTCGCCCGACAGGGCGAGCGAAGCCTTGGCAGCCGAGCCCGGTCTGAGTCGACGGGGCTTCCTGGACTGGACGCTGACCGGTATCGGTGGCGCCGCTCTCCTGTCGCTATGGATGCGAGACGGCGTCGTGCGTGCTGAGACCGTGCCCAGCGATGCCCTGGAACCGGGTCCCCATCATGCCCCGGCGGTCAAGCGAGTCATCCACATCGTCGCCTGCGGAGGAGTGAGCCAGGTCGATACATTCGACCACAAACCGCTGCTGGAACGTCTGCACGGTCAACCCTTGCCGGGCGATGAAAAGCCCGACGTGTTCTTCGGCAAGGTTGGTTTGCTGCGCCAAAGCGATTGGAAGTTCCATCGCCGCGGGAAGAGCGGTTTATGGGTGTCGGAACTGTTCCCTCATCTGGCAAATGTCGCCGATGAGCTGACTCTGATTCACTCCATGTACGCCGACACATCCAACCACACGCCGGCTACCTTTCAGGAGAGCACCGGGTTCCGGCTGAACGGCTTCCCAGTGATCGGCTCCTGGCTGTCGCATGGGCTGGGTTGCGAAACGGACGAACTGCCAGCGTATGTCGTCATACCGGATTCGCGGGGCGTGCCGGCGGGAGGATCGATCAATTGGACAAACGGCTTTCTGCCGGCTCGTCATCAGGGCGTCGTCATTCGCAGCCAGGGCGCTCCCATTGACGACATCTTTCCAGCCAGACAGATTCCCGCGAGGGAAGAACGGGCGGCCAATGATCTGCTTCGGCTGCTGAATGAACGACATTTCGCAGCGCGGGGGGACGACGCACTGGCAGCCCGCATCCGCAGCTACGAGCTCGCCGCCCGCATGCAGCGGGCGGTGCCCATGGTGGCAGCTCTGCAGCAGGAGACGGCGGCTACCCAGACGCTCTACGGGCTCGACGATCCCGCGACCGTGGAGTTTGGCCGCGGCGTGCTGCTGGCTCGACGTCTGCTGGAAACAGGCGTGCGATTCGTCCAAATCTTCTCAGGCGGAGCATTCGGATCGCCACGCATCAATTGGGACGGCCATGAGAACATGAAGCAGAATCACGGCCAGGAGGCCATGCGAATTGATAAGCCGCTGGCAGGACTGCTGGTTGACCTGCGCCAGCGAGGTCTGCTCGACGACACGCTCGTCCTCTTTACGAGCGAGTTTGGTCGCACACCGTTTACACAATCCGCATCCGACGTAGTCGGGGAAGGTCGGGATCATAATCAATATGGCTTCACCGTGTGGATGGCAGGGGGTGGGCTGAAGCCCGGCATTGCATACGGCGCCACAGACGATATCGGGTTGAAAGCGGTGGATCGACCTGTGCACTGGCGCGACTTTCATGCGACGGTGCTCCACCTGCTCGGCATTGATCATGAACGGCTCACCTACTATCACAACGGTATCCGCCGGCGCTTGACCGATGTCGGAGGGGCCATTGTGCGGGGAATCCTGAGTTGACGAGCGACCGTAGATGCTCGTCCGAGCCGGCGTGGGCAGGGCCACGGGCCGTGGGATTTCTCTTAGTGCGATTCCTCAGGCGGCAGTTCGCCGGGCTGGGCGAAACGCCCTGGGATGCGTAACCTAAGGATCGCCAAGGAAGTAACGGCAGCACGGTCCTGCCCCTTACCACTCTCGCCCCAGGGGTGCGAGGGACTGAGGGAAGCAGTGTCCTCGGCGATCCTTGGGCGGGCAATGATTCGCACCGAGTCATCCGATACGGAGGCTGTTCGTTTTGTCTTTGGCTCAGCTTTGCAGCGAGGAATTTGAACCGGGTGCTCGTCGGCGGGGAAAACAATACTGGGCTGACGGCCGTGTGACGGATTTGTCCGTGAACAGCGACGGAATTCAAGCCACGGTCCGTGGGGATTCCCGAGACTACGCCGTCGAGATCCGCTTTGACGCGGCGAGCCAAGGCGTGCTGACGGTGGAATGCGATTGTCCTTATCACCAGGACGTCGGTCTCTGCAAGCATATCTGGGCGGTGCTGGTCGGCGCGGATCGTCAACTCCGGGTGCGTGTCCCGCCCGGAGGGCGAGTGATGGTCTGTCCCTTATGGGAATGGGACGATCTCGGGCCGGACGCTGTCCTGGATATGTTGCCAGATGCGAAGCCATTTGAGGTTACCGTCGGCAACGAGGGCGCAGGCTCAGCGAACGCATCCCAAGCGAATTGGTCGCGGATGTTCCGCGAGATCCAGCAGCGCGTCGCGACTAGCTCGGAGAAGTCCTCGAGCGTCCACGTCAGCAGTCCGGCCGCTCAGCCAGTTGCTCATGAAATCTGTTACGTGATTAACGTCTCCGCCAGCTACAAGCGGGGCCAGCTGGCGATTGACCTGTTTCGTCGCAACATCCAGTCCAATGGGACCAGAACGCTGGGCAAACGGATCACGCTGGCATCCGACGAAGTCTCGGCGCTGCCCAACGAAGAAGACCGCCATCTCGTCTCGCTGCTCATGGGCAACGACGTGCTCGACAGCCGTTTCGAGAGCATTCGGTACCTGCCCCGGCGCACGTTTGACCGTTGCCGCATTGTGCCGGCCCTGTACGACATCGTCTTACCGCGATTGGCGGCCACGGGTCGTTTCGCCTGGCAACAGGACGATACGCTAACTTTGGACGCCGAGCATCTTGTGGCGTGGGACGGTGGTGGCGTTTGGACGCCTCGACTGCGGATGATCACCGACTCGCAGGAAGCCCATTGGAGGCTCGAGGGGGTTCTGGAGCGCGATGGCGAGAGCCGTCCGGCAAGCGAGGCCGTATTG
>JBFWYF010000258.1:0-8745 GCA_050186685.1 Pirellulaceae bacterium | reverse complement strand
TCCTGCCCAAAGCCGTTTCATCATTTGCCTCGCCAGCAGATAGGATGCGATGCTCTGCCACGATGTCCGGGGCTGAAATATACGAGTGTCACCCGCCTCGTACCACGCTCAATCAGGTGGGACGTGGTAGACATCACATTACGTCGATCCGCCGCACGAAGTCATGCAATGAGCGATCTCGATGGCAAAGCACGATGATTTACGGCGCAGTACCGCAGGTCGACCAGATATCCGGCCACCCAAGACAGAGGGAGACAACATGACCGTTTCCTATATGCTGATGGCGGACCTCGAGCACGCCATGGAGTCACCGCGGGGCAGTACATTGAGCCGTACGGTCTTTCAGGATGAGCGACTGATTCTCAGGATGAGCGACTGAAGGTCATGCTGTTCAGCTTCAGCGCCGGACAAGAGTTGTCAGAACATACCGCGTCAACCCGGCGATCGGAAGTCACCGTGGGAGCGGATCACGTGACGGCCACCGCTGGCACGTGGATCCACATGCCAGCACACCTGACTCACCACATTCGGACCTGTACGCCCGCAGTGATGCTGTTGTCACTCTTCAAGAGCGGCGCCCCGACGACTGCGTCCGCACCTGGCTCGTCCTGATCTCTGGCCGCCGCTCACTTACGGAGCCGATACCCGCACCAAGAGCGTCCTGGCCGGATGCGCTATTGCTCCCGATTGTCGAGCGTCACGCGAATCTCCTGTTCAGGAATGCCGATTGCAGCCCCCCACCGTGCGGCGATCCTTCGTCATCCTGTCAGGGGTTATGCGTCATGAGGTTGCTTTGTATTCTTTGCGCCCTGTCTTTGTTTGCGTTCGCTTCGGGTTGTGATAACGCAGCGAACAACGGGATGGGCGATACCAACGGCACGAATGGCAGTAGCACGTCCACGACCGACGGGGTCGGCTCGTCGGATACCGGCACCACGGGTGCCTCGGGTACGTCCGGAACGACGTCTGGCCAAACCGCGCCAGGAGGAGCGACAGACAGCACGGTTCCAGGAACGGGTACCGGTACGGGTGGGACGGGAACGACCAACCCCTCGAGTACGCCCAACGGCACAGGCGGAACCAGTCGGCCGTAGAAACAGGTGAACACCTCGCCGGAGGTACCACACAATCCATCCGCTTGGAAGGACACTGGCGAGGTGTTTTGTTTCTCGTCCTCAAGATCCATGGACTGGCTCGTTCGCCACAGGTACTCGCCGCGCAGAACGCCGATTTCGTGGCGGACGACGTCGGCAGGTGCCTGTGGGGGAGGGCCGGGGAGGGGGAAGGCCGCAGAAAAGGCGCGGAGTGACCTCCCTGAGATTCGGATCAAGGTCGCTGCAACCGGGCGACGATGTCCTCACGGTGTTCATTCTTCGCCCAGGCCATGGGTGTCGCCCAGAGTTCATCGTCGGGCAGATTCGTCGCAGCGCCTCGCTGCAGCAGGAACTCGACCATCAGTCGACGACGCGGCATGAGCTTGGGTTCGGCTTCGGCACACCAGGCGCGTACGGCCGCGGCCAAGGGAGTTCCTTGAAATTCCAGTTCGCGCGCGTTGATATCGGCACCGCGATCCAGTAGCGTCGCGGCCTTCGCGCGGTCACCGACCTCGGCGGCGGCATGCAGGAGTGTCTTGCCAAGCCAGTTCGTCTGATGGGGATCCAGGCCGCGGTCGAACAGTGTATCGAGCAAGGCCAACGAGCAGGTCGGCGAACTGGCAATGGAGTACCAGTTTGGCGAAGGACAGGATGGTGAGTTTACATACTCCTCCAGCAGAGCGCGGTTCCCCTTAGCGAGCACCGAATCGAGAAACTCCTCGTGCCGCGTGACCGGCTGGTCTTCTCGTATTGCCTTAAGCAATTGCGCCCGCGACATGCGATAAGGAGGCATCGTCGCTCCGTGTCGGCGCAACAGGCGTTCCAAAGGCTTAGCTCGGGTGCCGTGGTAGATCCGGGCAATGGTCAAGCAGCACTCGCAGGAATCGACGCCCGCATTCGGATCAGCGCCGTGCGCCAGCAGCAACTCGGCGACGGGCAGATGATTGCCGCAGCACGCCTCGTACAGCGCTCGCCCTTGTGGGGCCGCGTCTTCGGGGTGCCTTGGGTTCGCGCCGTGTTCGAGCAACTTTCGAACAAGGTGAACGTGGCCTGCACGTGCCGCATACGACAAGGGGCTGACCCGCGCCAAATCGAGTTGCAGCGCCAGTTCGGTATCCTCGGCGAGCAGTTGGTCGACCCGTTCCTGATCACCGATGGTCGCTGCCACGGACAGGCTGTAGTACGCTCCATGGGCCAACAAGTAACCGACGAGGACGGACGTGTTCCGGAGCGACGGATGGGTACGGCCGCGTGTGGCGCGATACCAATAGTCCGTCGCTCCGTTGATGGCCAGCAAAATCGGAGTCTGCCCGTCCGCGCGCGGGGCGTCGATCGGTGTCCCCAGTTCCACGAATCGCCGAATCCAGTCCAATTGCCGAGTGATCACGCTCCAATGCAGGGCGTTGTTTCCCAGCGCGTCGCTGGCCAGCACCACATCCGGCCGGCGTCGCACGGCCGCGGTGATGCGCCGGGCGTCGCGCGCGATGATCGCGTCTTTCAGCACGTCGAACTCCGCGGCAAATTGGAATCGCTTCCGCATCGCGTGCTCGAGCAACGACTCTATTTTCTGATTGCCTCGCGCCCGGGCGCTCGCCAGAAGCTTGTCCCAGGAGTCATAGGTATAGATCGACTGTCCAGGATCGGCTCCCTGCTGAAGCAGTAGCCGGACGACCTCCGTCTTGCCGGCAAACACTGCCCAATGGATTGGGAAACGGTACCCGAACTGCGCATTGACAAGTCGCCGGTCTTTCGCCAGCAGAGCCCGAGCGGTGGCCATGTCCCCTGCCGCACTGGCTTCAAACAGCCGCCAGGCATCAAAGCCATTCACGGTCTCGACACCCCGAACGTACGATTTCGTCTGCATGGCGACCGGCGGGGTCAGGCGAGACATGGTCCGATTGTCCTTTCCTGCCGCTCGACCTCAACCCACGTATCGTTGAAGCAGGCTCCACCGGCAATATCGGTCAGTTCGTCCGGAGCCAGTGCATTCGACGTCTGACCATTGGCGGTATGGTGGCTCCACAAGCCTTTCGGCAGAACCACCACGCCAGCGCGCGTTTCCTGAGAGATATGCACATCACACAGGACCTCACCCAGCCCGTTGTGGGCGCGCACGCGATCACCCTCGCGAATGCCGCGTGGTACGGCATCGTCAGGATGCATCTCCAGCGCCGCCATCTGCCGGGACAGCTGGCCGAACGTGGAGTTGATCCGCTGCTCGGTAGCCGGTGAGATCATTTGCAGCGGATACCGAGGATCTCGTTCGCGCCGGATATTCTGATACAGGCCTTGCGGTGCCTCTCGATCGAGGGACTCGGGACACAAGCGGATCTTCCCGTCCGCCGTGCCGGGGAACACGTCCACAAACTGAACAGGCCTCGTGCCCACGTCCAGGCGCGCGGTACCAGTCGCCTGCAACTCGTTTGCGATCCGTTCGGCTTGTTCACCTTTTCCGAGAAATGCCCGCAGCCAATCGACTCGTTCGATCGGATCATCCGGCCGCGCTACTCCCAATTGCTGGCACAGTTCGGCAAACACTTCATAGTTCGGTCGCGATTCCCCCACTCGGTCGATCACCGGCGACAGATGGCGGAACTCGGAATAACCGTAACCGGCGCGATAGTCATGATGCTCCAGGAACGTGGTCGCCGGCAGCACGACATCGGCATACCGAGCGGTATCGGTGAGAACCTGGTCGAAGACAATCGTAAACAGATCCTCACGGGCCAGCCCCGTCCGAACGAGTTGCTGGTTGGGGAGCGTTGCCAGGGGGTTGGCGTTATAAACAAACAAGACGCGGATGGGCGGCGAAACCTCGTTTGTCAGCGCTCGCCCCAGTTGATTCATATTGATGGTGCGCGTGCGGCAGGGGGGCTCGGCAATCGCGGCCTCGGCATCGAACTTCCAGGCACCGGAATTGCTCAGCGTGTAGCCGCCTCCGCGTACCCCGAACTTACCCGCGACGGCGGGCAGGGCCAGCACTGCAGCGACGTTCGACCCGGCACTCTTACTACGTTCGATCCCCCACCCGCAGCGAATCACCGCGGGACGGGATGCCGCGTACCATTCCGCGAAACGCTCCAGATCCCGCGCGGAGACACCAGCCAGCTCGGCGGCCCGGTCGAACGACCAGCCCGCCGCGCGCTGACGGAGCAACTCCACCGAGGTGGCATGACGATCCAGAAAGGCCGCATCACAACGATTCGTTACAAACAGCCAGCGGATGACACTGAGCGCCACGGCAACGTCGGTACCCGGCCGCACGGCCAGGTGCAGATCCGCCTGCCGGGCCAGGGGTGTCGCGCGCGGGTCGACGACGACAAGCCTGGCACCGTTCTGCCGCGCGGCTCGTATGAACGGGACCAGATGGATATTACTGGCATGAGGATTCGCTCCCCAGATGACAATAAGTTGCGACGCGGCGTAGTCTTCGTAAGCCACTCCGTGCATCTTGCCGTACATTTCGAGGGCCACTCGGCCCGTGGGCGCGGCACAGACGGTCCGGGCGAGTTGGGACGCACCTATGCGTCGGAAGAAACGCGCATCCAGGGCGTCGTGCGTAAACTTGCCGTTCGACCCGCCATAACAAAACGGTAAGATCGACTCACCACCCCACGTAGCGCGCGCTTGTCGGATTGCGGCGGCCGTCCGCTCGAAGGCCTCATCCCAGGAAATTGGCTCGAAGCATGCTTCTCCTTTGGCTCCCACGCGCCTCGCTGGCGTGCGCAGTCGCTCGCCGCCATAGACGTGCTCGCCAAAATGCCGCACCTTGCCGCAAATAAAACCGTCGGTGACCGGGTCTTCCCTGCGACCGTCCATTTGCACCAGGCGGCCTCGCTCGACGGTGACTTCCAGCGCACAGAGATCGGGGCAATCGAGCGGACATGTAGTGCGGTGTGTTTCCACGACGAAGGGTCTCCTTTCGAGAGTTTGAACGCGCGAGCATCTGCCGGCCACGACATCTCGACTCCGCGGGCGTCTCAGTATATCCAGCCCCCGTAGGGTCCAACTATTACAACGGAGCAGCTGCGTAGGAGTGAGGTTTGCGCATATCGCGCATCTGCAATACGCAGGTGAGATTCACGTTGCAGATGGTGGCTCGATTCGGAAAACCCCCTTACTGGGTGTCTGGCCAGCGGAACTTACTCCCGCTAATCTGCGGTCCAACAATAAAGCAGGTCGCTCTAGGAATCTCGAGACGCCACCACGGACATATCAGGCGAAAGTTCAACGAGCGTGCCGTGACGCGGCATGTTCTTTATTGCGAGGACGCGATGGCCAAGACTCAATCCCGAACCGCAGCGGTCTTGAAGAAGTACGAGGGCGAACTGCTCGACGACTGGATGCATCAGCTTAGGGCCGGCGGCGCCGGTAAGGATAGTCGAATCAAGGAGTCGGATCTCCATGCTCAGTGCAAAGAGGTCCTGAAGCTACTGCAGGACGCCGCCAATTTGAACGACGTCGCCGACTCCAATCGTCCCGAATGGAAGGCCATTCGCGAGTACATGGATACGATTTCGGCCGCTCGTGTGGCCTTAGGATTCTCGTCCGAGCAGACAGCCACATTCATCTTCTCGTTCAAGAAGCCGTTGTTCACTCGGCTGCGGTCCGAATTGGACAAGGATGCCGAGGCTCTGGCGGACGAAACCTGGTTGGCCACGCAGCTGCTGGACAAGATGGGCTTGTTGACAGTACAGGCGTATCAGAAGACGCGCGAGCAAGTGATCAGCCGGCAGCAAGAGGAGATGCTGGAGCTCTCCACGCCGGTGGTCAAACTTTGGGACGGCGTGTTGGCCTTGCCGATGATCGGCACGCTGGACAGCGCCCGCACCCAGATCGTGATGGAATCCTTGCTGCAGCGGATCGTCGATACGGGTTCGGAGATCGCGATCATCGACATTACCGGCGTTCCCACCGTCGATACGCTTGTGGCACAGCACCTGCTGAAGACGGTGACCGCCATCCGGCTGATGGGGGCGGATTGCATTATCAGTGGCGTGCGGCCGCAGATTGCTCAGACGATCGTCCACTTGGGCGTCGACCTGCAGGGCGTCACGACCAAAGCCACGCTGGCCGACGCCTTGGCGCTGGCCCTGAAGCGTTCCGGCTACAAGGTCTCGAAACTTAACGCGTAAGGGACGAACGTGGAGCACATTCCCATTCTTCAGATGGGCGAGTTCCTGCTCGTCACCATCCAGGTGGACATGCACGATCAATTGGCGCTCACGCTGCAAGATGAGCTGACGGCCAAGATTGAGCGGACTGGCGCTAGAGGCGTACTGATCGATATCTCGGCCTTGGAGATGGTGGACTCTTTCATAGGCCGCATGATCGGAAACATTTCCGGTATGGCGCGGATTCTGGATGCGCGGACGGTCGTCGTCGGCATGCGGCCCGCGGTCGCTATCACCTTGGCGGAACTGGGACTCTCGCTGCCGGGAGTGCGTACCGCGCTGAACGTGGAACGCGGGATGCATTACCTGCGGGACACGATGGAGGAAGGGGAGGTCGTCGATGGTCGTGACGAAGACTGAGACGCTTCCCCTGGAAACGGAACAGGATATCGTGGCGGCTCGTCAGGCAGTGCGTAAGCTCACGCAGCAATTGGCTTTCAGCATCGTCGATCAGACCAAAATGGTGACGGCCACCAGCGAGCTGGCTCGCAATACGCTCATCCACGGCGGCGGCGGTACCATGCAGTGGGAAACGCTGGTCGACGGCATCAAGAAAGGACTGCGTCTCCACTTCGTCGATCAGGGGCGGGGAATCGCCAATCTCGAGCTGGCGATAACGGATGGATGGACGAGCGGCACGGGCCTCGGCATGGGGCTATCGGGTTCCAAACGTCTCGTTCATGAGTTTCAGATCGAAAGCCAACTCGGCCAAGGAACACGCGTCACCATTGCGCGATGGAAATGATTGGCGGATCCATGTTCGCGTGCCACCATGCCATTCCGATCTCCGACACCAGCCAGATAGGCGAAGCTCGACGGCACGCGGTCAGGCTCGCCGAAGAGATCAACTTGTCCGAAGCGCAGTGTGGCGAAGTCGCCATTGTGGTCACCGAGCTGGCGACCAATCTCTCGCGTTACGCGACGGGCGGTGAGGTGCTCCTGCGCCCGCTGACCGACCTGAACGGTGGGTTAGAGATCATCTCGATTGATCGTGGTCCCGGCATGGCCGACGTGGCTCGCTGCCTGCAGGACGGGTATTCGACGGGGGGCACGCCCGGCAATGGCCTGGGCGCGGTCCACCGCTTGTCCAGCGAGTTCGATCTCTATTCCTGCCCGTCGGGAACGGTCGTCTTTGCACGCCTGCTGCGCAAGAGTGCCGGTCCATCGACTGGACGGGGTTTTCCCTGGGGTGCCATCAGTCGTCCGGCCCCCCGCGAGCTGGTATGTGGTGACGTGTGGCGGATTGCTCAGCGTGCTGAGGAGCTATCGGTCATGATCGCCGACGGTCTGGGGCACGGGCCGCTGGCCGCTCAGGCGGCGTACGAAGCCGCAGGCGCCTTCGACCACGATCCCTTCGCCCCCTTGTCGGCGATTGTTGCCACCGTCGATGCCCGCATGCGCGGGACACGTGGCGGGGCCTTGGGAATTGCCCGCTTCGACGCTCAGGCGCAGGCTCTGAAGTACACGGGCGTAGGGAATATCGCCGCCAGCTTGCGGAGCAATGGCGAATCGGCGAGTCGCGGACTCGTTTCGCACTATGGCACCGTCGGCGTGCAAGTCCGTCGCGTGCAGGAGTTCGAATATCCCTGTGGTCACGGCAGTTTGCTGATCATGCACTCGGATGGTCTGCAGAGCCGCTGGTCGCTGGATCCCTACCCAGGGCTCGCGCACCGGCACCCGGCCCTGATTGCGGCAACCTTGTATCGAGACTTTTCGCGAGGACGCGATGACGTGACGGTAGCAGCCATCCGTTTTGATGCCGCGCACGTGGTACGAAGATGAGCGACGCCAGCCGACTCGAACAGCAAATCCGGGAACTCCTCGCCCGTCTCCAGCAGCGCGAGCAGGAAATCGAGCAGCTCAATGACGAGCTGACGGAAACCAACAAAGGTGTGGTCGCCTTGTACGCCGAGCTGGACGACAAAGCGGCTGCCTTGCGCGAGGCTTCCGAGTTGAAGAGCCGGTTTCTGTCCTACATGAGTCACGAGTTCCGCACGCCTCTGGGCTCCATCCGCAGCATCACGCGCTTGCTGCTCGATCGAATGGATGGGCCCTTGACGGACGAGCAACAGAAACAAGTAGAATTTATTCAACGATCCGCCGTGGAGCTCACCGACCTGGTCAACGATCTGCTGGACCTGGCCAAAATTGAAGCCGGCAGGATCAGCATCTCGGCCGCCTGGTTCGAAATGGTCGATCTTTTTGCTGCGCTGCGAGGCATGTTCAAGCCGCTCCTGACCAGCGACGCCGTGTCGTTGGTGTTCGTCGAGCCCATCGATGTACCGCGGCTTTACACCGATGACAAGAAGCTCTCCCAGATCTTGCGAAACTACGTCTCCAACTCGCTGAAGTTCACTCAGGAGGGCACGATACGCGTCACAGCACGGCGCGAGAGCGCGGAGGCCGTGACGTTTTCCGTTTCCGATACGGGCATTGGCATTGCGCCCGAGCATCTCGGGATCATGTTCGACGTGTTT
>JBFWYF010000257.1:0-8748 GCA_050186685.1 Pirellulaceae bacterium | reverse complement strand
GTCAAAGGTCTCGGCATGCACGGCACGTCGCGGTTGGCCTATGACTTGAATCAGCAGTACGAACGCCTGGAAGCCGAGATCGCGCTGGACAGCGCGTCTTCGTCGCTCGGGAGCGTCGTCTTTCGCGTGCTGGTCGAACAGGTTGCGGCCGAGGGAGGTGCAGGGGGTTGGGAAGTAGTCTATGAGAGCCCCTTGGTACGACCGGGGGACGGGCCCCGAAGCATATCCATCGATGTGACTCGGGCGGCGCGACTGGCCTTGATTGTCGACTCAGCCGCCCACGGTGATATCGGCGATTGGGCCGACTGGCTCAATGCGCGTCTACGGCCTCGAGGAGAGCCGTAAACCTCTCCTTCCCGCGGCCTCTGCGGGAAAATCGAGGAACGAAAAGCACAGATCGCAGATCACCGCAGAACCTGGCGGTTTGCGTGGATGGTCGCAGTACCCCGGTAAGATTGGACTTGCTACGATGTTGCGTCTTACCTTTTCGAGCCGACAGAACCAGCGCCTATCCCTTAATGGAGGGTGGCCGTGCATCGGGTCCGGTTGTTGATTGGTCCGGTTGTGGCCAAGTCGGAGGAGTTGCATGATCGGGTCGAGCGCGAGCTGCCGGCCCATGACGGTTTGGCGCGGCTGACACTGGAGGTTGCCTCGGCAGCGCGGGAGGCGGAACGCGTGGCGCGGCAGCTGCAGCGGCCGCTGGGACTCCACCGGCTGCCCGCGTTCTTTCTCGCCGCCGCCTTGGTGATGCTGGCCGCCTGGATCTTCCTCACCTTTTTTCGCGCCTCGACGTTGTCCGTCGCGCTGCCCGATCGCGATGCTCAGGACTTGAGGCAGCGGGTGTTGCGGGATCGGCGCATTCACTTTCGACCGGTCATCATTCGTGGATCCCGGGAAGCGGCGGATGCGGTCAGTAGCGGCCGCGTTGATCTGGCGTTCATCCAGGGTGGCATTCCCATCCCACCGGAACTCCCACGGCTGGAAACGTCGCAGCCCGAGGTCGCGCTTTTGTTCCTGCGTTCGTCGATCGAGGAAGTCCCGGAAGTCCGCCGGGTGCTGACCTCGATCGCGGACGAGGGAAGTCACGCGGTGGCACAGCGGTTCGCCCAAGTCTGGCAGCTGGAGGGCCAGGTGCGCTACCTGCACGAGTGGACGCAGCTGACGGAAGACCCGAACTATGCGATCCCCGCCGACGTCGACGCTGTTTTCGTGGTCAAGGATCCCGCGGACGAGAAGACTTTGCACGCGTCCGGACGTCTGGCGGCCGCTGGGTTCCGGCTGGCACCTCTGGATCTCGGGGCGCGCGCCGGACGCATGGAATTCCTGCGCCCATATGTCCTGCCCGCCGGATACCTGCAATCGGACCCGGAGTTTCCCAACGGGGAGATCGAGACGTACGCGGTGGCAACTTATCTGGTCGCGCGGAGTGGGCTGACGCCGCGGCTCCTTGCCACCGCCAGCCGGTTGCTGGAAGGTCGCCCGCCTACGATTACCGAACAGGGTTACGAAATCACGGTCTCCGAGGCCAGCGAGCTGTTCCAGGGCATCGAAGCGTTCCTGGGAATCTTGATCAATATCGCGCTCGCCTTTCTGGCGCTGCTGGGCTGGGAGATGCTCGCTTATCGCAAGCGTTTCCACGAACTCAATTCGCTGATCAGTTTGATCAGCGTGCATCAGAGCTCGAAGGATGTCCTGGGAGTGGCCGATGCCCGGCAGCGACGCGAGAACCTGTTGTATTTGAGTCTGTGCAGTGACCTGCTGGGACTGATCAGCATGATCGCCGGCTACTATACCCAGGAGAACTCCTCTCTCCTTTTCAACAGCCTGCCCGAGATCATTCACCAGCGTTGCGACGGCCTGAAGATCAACCTCCAGCTGAAGATCCTTCACGCCATGATTGAAGTTGCGCCTGACGAGAAACAGGTCAACTATGCCGATCATTGACGTGCACAGCCATTACTGGCGCTACCCGGAGCATTTTCAGGATGATTTTCGCAAACAGGCCCGCCGGGCACGCGCGGGCGTCGAAGTCGATTTGACCGTGCGATTCGAGGAGTATCAGGCTCAGTCGATTCCCGGGGTAAGAACGATCGTCTTCGGCGGCAAGGCCAGGCTCAGCGGCTTGTGGGTCGACGATCGCGATGTTCAGTCCTATGTCGCCGCCCACCCGGAATCGTTGATTGGTTTCCTGTCCGTCGATCCCACGCAGCCTGGCTGGGAGCGCGAATTGCGCGCCGGGCACGAAGAGCTCGGCCTCCGGGGCATCAAGCTGTTGCCCATGTACGCGGGCTTTCAACCCGACGACGAACGGCTCGATCCGCTCTGGACCTATGCCCAGCAGCAGCGCCTGCCCGTGCTGCTGCATACGGGGACGACTTTTGTGGCCCAGGCCCCGCTCGCCTGCACGCTGCCGCGCCATCTCGATCCCGTCGCCACACGATTTCCGGAACTGCGGCTGATCCTGGCCCATCTCGGCCATCCCTACGAAGGTGAGTGCGTCGCAGTAATCCGGAAACACCCCCATGCCTATGCCGACCTCTCGGCGCTCCACTACCGTCCATTTCAGCTGTACCACAGCTTGATGCTCGTGCAGGAATATGGTGTGTGGGACAAGGTGTTGTTTGGCACCGATTATCCGTTTACCACCGTCCGGGCCACGCTGGACGGGCTGCGCGGCCTGAACCACATGGTCGAGGGGACGCAGCTACCCCGGCTGGATATGGCGGCCGTCGAGCGGCTGATCGAGCGCGATAGCCTGGCGTTGCTGGGCCTCGCGCCATAGCCCCTTTCGCCAGAAAGGGGGCGCGCAAGACGTAGCGGAGCGCACGTGGCCGTCTTCCCGCCCTCCCATGCTCTGGCGAGCGCGGCTACCGGGGACCGGCGGGCCACTCTCGACGTTGCTACTTACTCATGGCCGCTTTCAGATTCGCGTCGACCTGATCAAGGAACCCGGTCGTGGACAGCCACTTCTGCTGAGGGCCAATCAACAGCGCGAGGTCCTTGGTCATGTGCCCCGATTCCACGGTATCGACGCAGACCTTTTCGAGCGTGGCGGAGAACCGGGCCAGCGCCGAGTTCTGATCGAGCTTCGCGCGATGAGCCAGCCCGCGCGTCCAGGCAAAGATTGACGCGATGGAGTTCGTCGAAGTTTCCTTGCCCTTCTGGTGCTCGCGGTAATGACGCGTGACCGTGCCGTGGGCAGCCTCGGCTTCCACCGTCTTGCCATCGGGAGTTAGCAGCACGGACGTCATGAGCCCGAGCGAACCGAACCCTTGAGCGACCGTGTCCGACTGGACATCGCCATCGTAGTTCTTGCAGGCCCAGACATACCCGCCGGACCACTTTAGCGCACTGGCCACCATGTCGTCGATCAACCGATGTTCGTAGACGAGTCCGCGTTTCTTGAATTCCGCGGCGAACTCCGCGTCAAACACTTCCTGGAACAGGTCTTTGAACCGGCCATCGTAGGCTTTGAGGATTGTATTCTTGGTCGACAGATAAACCGGATAACTTCGCAAGAGGCCATAGTTAAACGACGCTCGGGCGAACTCGCGGATCGAGTCGTCCAGGTTATACATTGCCATCGCCACGCCCGAACCCGGCGACTGGAAGACTTCCTTTTCGATGACATTACCATCCGCTCCGACGAACTTGATCGTCAACGTACCCTTGCCTGGAAACGTGAAGTCGGTAGCCCGGTACTGATCGCCGAACGCGTGGCGACCGACAATGATGGGTTGGGTCCAGCCGGGAACGAGCCGCGGGACGTTCTTGCAGATGATCGGTTCGCGAAAGATCACCCCGCCCAGGATATTGCGGATGGTCCCGTTGGGGCTCTTCCACATCTGCCTCAGGCTGAACTCCTTAACGCGGGCTTCGTCGGGCGTGATGGTCGCACATTTCACTCCCACGCCGTGTTTCTTGATGGCGTGCGCCGCGTCGATGGTGACCTGGTCGCCGGTCTTGTCGCGGTTCTCGACACCCAGATCGTAGTATTCGAGCGGGATGTCCAGGTACGGGTGGATCAGCTTCTCTTTGATCAGTGCCCAGATGATCCGCGTCATTTCGTCGCCGTCCAGCTCGACGACCGTCCCGGTTACCTTGATCTTGTTCATGTGCAAACGCCTTCATTCACTCCAGCGGTCGGAATACAGCCAGGTCGACACCTTACCGACATCGGCGGCGGGCAACAAGGTATGCGGGAGTGCCGCTCTCGCGTATCGGCGTCGGAGCTGAGAAAACAGCTGCCGTCCGGGGGTGAGAAATTGTAGAATAGGGCCGATCCTGGCTCACCCCCCGCGTTGTTCTCCACCCCGTGCTGGAATCGATCCGATGCCCCGCAACTGGCTTGCTGTTCTCGTCCTGGCCGCCGCCTCGGCGCCGGCCAGTGAACCCGCTACTCCGCCGCAGCCCGACGGAGGCGCGGTGAGCTTCAACCGGGACATCCGACCTATCCTGTCGGACAAGTGCTTTTATTGCCACGGTCCCGACGCGAATCACCGCCAGGCGGACCTGCGGCTTGATATCCGGGAGGCGGCCATCGAAGCGGGCGCGCTGGTGCCGGGCCAGCCGTCGGAGAGCGAACTCGTTGCACGCATCCTGTCCGCGGACGACGAGGTGCGGATGCCGCCGCCTGATTCCCATAAGCAGCTGACTGCCGAACAGAAAGAACTGCTGCGGCGTTGGGTCGCCCAGGGAGCGGTCTATCAACGCCATTGGGCCTATGAGCCGCCCAGCAAGGCGGACATACCGGCCGGTCGGCATGCCGTGGATGTCCTGGTCCAGCGACGGCTGGAATCGCTTGGTTTGCAGCCATCGCCGCCAGCCGACCGGCGCACGCTCATTCGCCGGCTCCATGCGGACCTGCTGGGCCTGCCGCCGACGACCGAACAGGTGAGCCAATTCCTGCATGACTCCGCTCCGGACGCCTACCTGCGGCTGGTCGATCGGATTCTCGAAAGCCCGCATTTCGGCGAGCGGATGGCCATCCAGTGGCTGGACGTCGTCCGCTTTGCGGACACAATCGGGTATCACAGCGACGTGCCGCGCAACGTCTGGCCCTACCGAGACTGGGTGATCCACTCATTCAACGCGAACAAACCATTCGATCGCTTTACGATCGAGCAGATCGCGGGCGACCTGCTGCCCGATGCGAACCAGGAATCGCGTTTGGGTTCGGCATTTAACCGCCTCGTGCTGTCGACCGAGGAAGGGGGAGCTCAACCGAAGGACTACGAAGCGCGCATGCTGACCGATCGGGTGCGGGCCATCGGCACTGTCTGGCTGGGTCAGACCACCGCGTGTGCTCAATGCCATGATCACAAGTTCGATCCGCTGACCACGCGGGATTTCTACGCGCTGGGAGCCTTCTTCGCGGATATTCGCGAAGCGCCCGTCGGCGCTCGGGAGCCGGGCATGCCGGTCATGTCGGACGTACAGCAGTCGCGGCTGGCCGAATTGGACGCCGCCGTCGCCGCAGCACTGCAGCGCAACGACCGCGACGCGCTGGCAAGCGCCGAGCGCGAGCGTAAGTCGCTTCTAGACGAGTTGCCGAAGTGCCTGGTCAGCGTCAGCAGTCCCGATCGCCGCACGGTCCGCATCTTGCCTAGAGGCAATTGGATGGATGAAAGTGGCGACATTATGCAGCCGGCGGTTCCTCACTTCCTGCCGCAGCCGGATGTTTCCGGCCGGGAGCTGAACCGACTCGACCTGGCCCAGTGGCTCGTGTCGCGGCAAAACCCGTTGACGGCCAGGACCGTGATGAACCGATATTGGAAGCAGTTGTTCGGCAGTGGACTCAGTAAAGTGTTGGACGACCTGGGAGCGCAAGGCGAAGTGCCGCGCAATCAGGAACTGCTGGATTGGCTGGCCTGTGAGTTCATGGATAGTGGCTGGGATGTCAAACACATGATCCGCACGATCGTGACCAGCCAGACCTACCAGCAAGTGTCTACCGTCACACCAGAACTCGCGAACGCCGACCCCGAGAATCGCGAGTACGGTCGCCAGGGACGATTTCGACTCGACGCCGAGCTGATCCGCGACTACGCGCTGGCCGCCAGCGGGCTGCTGGTCCGCGATCTCGGAGGGCCGAGCGTCAAGCCGTATCAGCCGGCGGGCTACTGGGAGAACCTGAACTTTCCGACGCGCGAGTATCACGCCGACACGGGTCCCGCGCAATACCGCCGTGGACTCTATATCTGGTGGCAGCGCAGCTTCTTGCACCCGGCGATGCTGGCCTTCGATGCGCCGACACGAGAGGAGTGCGCCGCCGATCGGACACGCTCGAACATCCCCCAGCAGGCGCTGACCTTGCTGAACGATCCAACCTATGTCGAGAGCGCTCGCGCCCTGGCGTCACGCATCCTCCGCGAGTGCCCGGGGGACGAGGCGCAACGCATCGAGTGGGCCTGGCAGCAGGTTCTGCAGCGCCGTCCGACGGAGCGCGAACGCGATGTGCTCAGTCGGCTCTGGAATGAGCACCACGAGACGTATCGGCGCGAGCCAGGGTCCGCCGACCAGTTACTGCGCATGGGCTTGTCCCCGGCGCCCTCCGAGATTCCCGCGGTGGAACTCGCCTCCTGGACGCACGTAGCCCGGGTCCTGTTGAACCTTCACGAATCGATCACACGCTCATGAATGTTTCCACGATTCCCTCGTTATCGATCGCACGACGGGCGTTTCTGGGGCGGACGACTCAGGGGCTGGGCGCTCTGGCCCTGGCCTCCTTGCTCCGCCCTCCCCTGTTAACGGCCGCTGGAACGACGGCGGGAGGAGTATTGAAGACACTTCCCCTGCCACAACGGGCGAAACGGGTGATCTGGCTGACCATGGCTGGTGGCCCCTCGCAGTTCGAAACATTCGATCCCAAGCCGAAGCTGGGCGAGATGGACGGCCAGCCGATGCCCGAGAGCATGACCAAGGGCCAGCAACTGGCTCAGCTGCAGGGGCAGGCACTCTTCTGCCAGGGACCTCAGTTCCCGTTCGTCCGCTGCGGAGCAGCGGGTACCGAGATTTCCAATCTGCTGCCCCACCTGGGGTCGGTGATCGACGAAATCTGCCTCGTCCGCTCCATGACGACAGAGGCCATCAATCATGATCCAGCTCACATGTTCATGAACACCGGATCCCAGATTGCGGGCCGTCCTAGCATGGGAGCCTGGACCACCTATGGCCTGGGGAGCGAGGCCGCCGACTTGCCCGGGTTCGTCGTCCTCGTGTCGACGGGCAAAGGACGGTCGCCCCAGCCAATCGCAGCCCGGCAATGGAGTAGTGGGTTCCTGCCCAGCCGATTCCAGGGGGTCCAGCTGCGAAGCAAAGGCGATGCGGTCCACTATCTGAGCAACCCCGCTGGCGTTTCGCGCGCGCAGCAGCGCCTCGATGTCGAAGCGATCCAGGCCCTGAACCAGGAATATCACGCCGTCGTCGACGATCCCGAGATCGCCACGCGCATCGCCCAGTACGAAATGGCTTACCAGATGCAGACCAGCGTCCCGGATTTAATGGATCTGTCCGCGGAAAGCAGCCAGACGCTCGAATTGTACGGCTGCGAACCGGGAGACGGTTCCTTTGCCAGCAATTGCCTGCTGGCACGTCGGCTGGCCGAACGGGGCACGCGATTCATTCAGCTGTACCATCGCGATTGGGACCACCATAGCCAACTGCGCGAGGAGCTGCCGCTGCGCTGTCGCGAAGTCGATCAGGCCTGTGCCGCACTGATCAAGGACCTGGTTCAACGTGGCCTGTTCGACGAGACCCTGATCGTGTGGTCGGGTGAGTTTGGTCGGACACCCATGGCCCAGCGCAATAAAGGGACCAAAGGACGGGACCATCACAATCAGTCGATGTCCATGTGGCTTGCGGGTGCCGGCATCCGTCGCGGTCTGGTCTATGGCGCAACGGACGAACTGGGCTATGCCGCGGTGGAGAAAGTGGTCACGGTCCATGATCTGCACGCCACGATGCTGCACCAGTTGGGTATTCAGCACGAGGCCTTCAGCTTCAAGTTCCAGGGACTGGATTTCCGCCTGACGGGAGTCGAAGGGGCTCGGGTGATCCGCGATATCCTGGCCTAGTGGCCTGCCACCGCGAAGAATTCACCATGACTACGATCCACAGCAGCTCGCCTGGCAGTTTCGATCCGTCGCTCCCGGCCGAAGACGTCGAGGTGGAAGGCCATATTATCGACAGCCTGATTCTGCCGAAGATCCTGGACTACATCATTTCCGCTGGCGGGAATTTCCAGATCAAGCGCGTGTCCATCGGCCAGACGCGGCGCGATCCCAGTTATGCTTTGCTCTCGGTCCAGGCACCCACGCAGACCCGCCTGCAGGAGATTCTGGAAGACATCGCCGATCATGGAGCAACGCCCGTCGTCGATCGGGACTGCCGCCTGGTCACAGCGGACATGAATGGAGCATTTCCCGAGGGGTTTTACAGTACCACGAATCAACGCACGGAAGTCCGCTTCCAAGGCAAATGGCTGGAAGTGCAGCGGCAGGAGATGGATTGCGGCATCGTCGTCGATACCGACCCGGCCACGGCCCGGTGCATCGCGATGACCGACGTGGTCGCCGGCCAGTCGCTCGTCGTGGGTCATGCGGGCGTTCGCGTCATCCCGGAGCAGCGATCGGCGGCACCCCATTCGTTTGAGTTCATGAACAGCGCGGTGTCTACGGAAAAACCCAAAGGGGTGGCCATCCGCCAGATTGCCCAGTTGCTGCAACAAACGAAGCAGAGCGGCGGCAG